>CALCCX010000082.1 GCA_937900165.1 uncultured Acidimicrobiia bacterium
GGTTCTGGCAAGGCCGGAGGGGGCACCACCTGGCACAAAGGGTCTTTCGCTGTTCATCGTTCCCAAATACCTCGTCAACTCCGACGGATCCCTTGGCGAACGCAACGGCGTGGTGGCGACCAACATCGAAAAGAAGATGGGAATCAAAGGTTCGTCTACCTGCGAGATGACCCTTGGTGTCGATCGTCCGGCGGTCGGGTACCTGGTCGGCGGGGTACATGATGGGATTCGACAGATGTTCGAAGTGATCGAACACGCCAGAATGCTGATCGGCGCGAAGTCGGCTGCGACTTTGTCAACCGGGTATCTGAACGCGCTTGACTACGCCAAGGAGAGAGTCCAGGGCCCAGATCTCGCCGAGGCTGCTGACAAGACTGCTCAACGCGTCACAATCATCCACCATCCAGATGTTCGAAGACTTCTCATGCTGCAAAAGGCGTATTCGGAGGGCCTTCGGGCTCTTGTGACTTATGCGTCTTCGGTTCAGGACATGGCGGTGATAGAGCCGGATTCGGATTGGGGCGCGAGGGCGGACCTCCTCCTTCCGCTCGTGAAGGGCTACTCGTCCGAGAAAGCATACGAATTGCTTGCCCAGTCCCTCCAGGTCTTTGGAGGCAGTGGATTCACCCAGGACTATCCGATTGAGCAATACATCCGGGATGCCAAGATCGATTCGTTGTACGAGGGCACGACCGCCATCCAAGGTCTTGATTTGTTCTTCCGCAAGATCGCCAGGGATCAAGGCAACACACTCGCCGGCCTGTCAGCCGAGATTGTGGAGTTCGTCAAGGGGGGTTCCGATTCGGATCCCCTTTGGAACGAACGCGAGCTTCTAGGACATTTGGTGAACGACGCTCAAATCCACCTTGGTGTCCTCGTTGCACACCTGGTGGATTCAATGCGGGATCCGGTCCAGGTATACAAGGTCGGCCTGCATTCCACAGCCTTGCTCGAATCGCTCTCCGAGGTGGTCATCGCATGGCAGTTACTCAGGCATGCAGAGGTCGCCATCTCGGCGAATCCAAACGGTGACGATCCGTTCTATGTCGGCAAGGTCGCGTCCGCTCGATTCTTCGTGGCGGATGTCGCGCCGAAAGTGGCCGCAAGGCGATCGGCGGCCGAAGCTGAAACCGGTGATCTGATGGATCTGGCAGTCGAAGCATTTTGACGAGCGACCGGGCTCAGCCTGGATCCACCGACTTAGGGAAGCGAGTCGCCCGGTGGGCAGCGCTGCTAGGGGATGTGGAAGATATCTGTTTTCACCATGTGTGTCAGCCGGTCAGGCGTGAAAGCCCTTGCTATGACTGGCGAGGCGGGCGAGGAGCCAATCCGTGCGGTGGATTCGGGCTCAGTGCCGGTCGACGCCAGGCGGGCGCGACCTCGATCCGGTTAGCATCGCCGGGCTTTCGATTCGAGAGGCCACCATCAGATGAACTTCGCTTTCAGCGACGAACAGGAGATGCTGCGAGATTCGGCCCGCCGCTTCCTCGAGGAGAAATGTGACTCTGTAACGGTTAGGTCCCTCATGGAGACCGAAGCTGGTTACGACCAGGCCCTATGGGCGGAGATCGCCGAGCAAGGCTGGCAGGCCATGGCGATTCCTGAACAATACGGAGGAGCCGGTTTCACGCTTCTCGAACAGATAGTTCTGATGGAGGAAATGGGTAGGGCTCTGTTCCCAGCTCCCTTTCTCGCCTCGGCGGTCCTTGCCGCCAACACTCTGATGGTTGCGGGCTCTGAGGAGCAGAAGGCCACTGCGCTGCCCGGCATCGCGACGGGAGAAACCATTTGGACGTTGGCCGTCACCGAGGAATCCGGCCGGTGGGACGCGGGGGGAATCGAGGCGACGGCCAAACGGGACGGCGACGAGTACGTCATCGATGGGGTCAAGACCTTTGTGCTCGATGGGCACACTGCCGACAATCTCATCGTGGCGGCCAGGACTGGCTCGCAGGTCGAGCCGGGCGAAGGCATCAGCCTCTTTGTCGTCCCTTCGAACACTCCCGGTTTGAGCCGGACCAAGTTGAACACGATGGACCAAACGAGGCCCCTTGCGATGATCGAGCTTTCCGACGTTCGCATACCGGTTTCCGGCCGATTGGGTGATGAAGGCGCCGCGTGGCCGATTATCGAAATGGTGACCGACATAGCAGTTGTGGCGTTGGCGGCCGAGCAGGTCGGTGGAGCGCAGAAATGCCTCGATATGGCCGTCGAGTACGCCAAGGTGCGGGTTCAGTTCGGGCGTCCGATAGGGTCGTTTCAGGCGATCAAACACAAATGTGCCGACATGCTCGTGCAAGTGGAATCGGCCAAGTCGGCTGCCTATTACGCGGCGTGGGCCACATCGGAGCAGAATGAAGAAGTGGCGATCGTTGCCCCGCTGGCCAAGAGTTACTGCTCGGAGGCCTACTTCTTTTGCGCGGCCGAGAACATTCAGATTCACGGCGGGATCGGGTTCACATGGGAGCACGACGCACACCTCTACTTCAAGCGGGCGAAGAGTTCGGAGCTGATGTTCGGCGACCCGACCTTTCACCGTGCCAGATTGGCCGACCAAATAGGCCTGTAACGGCCGCGGTGTCGCAGTGCTTCGCGAGTCGTTTATCGTATGGATGATGTCTGCTTTCGCGATCGTCGCCGTCAGTGCCCTTTTGGGTGGGCTCTTCCTCCTTATCGTTGGTGTGATGGCTTGGCAAGAAGCAGGTAGAAGGCGTCGTCCGCACGAGCCGGCCTATGTGATCACAGATGCGATCCGTTTCGCCGGCGAAGGTCTCGATCCGGAGGTCCGAGAACGGCTGGGGCCAGTTGGTATCAAACGAATAATTGAGTGGTCCACGTTCTACCTCCAGGGCTTGGCGGACAAGGCCGCGGCTCGGAGTGGTATTACTGTCGTCGCCGGCGGTGAATATCACGCTGTCGAATTCATCCACAAAGAATTGGCGACGAGACATATCGAGTATTCGAAAGCAGACATCAGGGCCGTTCTGAGCCAAGAGGCCGCCTATTTGGTCTCGATCGGTGTGGTCGGTGACCCCGTGAGCGAGGCTGAACTGGCGTGAGAGCAAAATGTGGGCGGTGTGGAACAGACTTCGCGGTGGCCGGCCCAGGTCGCTATCAATGTCCGACATGTGGAACCTTGAACGAGGTAAAAGGAACGACGCCTGGAGTGTCCGACATGCCTGGCTCCAGCGCGCCGCCACCGGGTGGGCCAATGGGCGAACCACCACCGGGTGTGCCTCCACCTCCCGAGATTCCATCGGACCGGGCTTCTTGTCCGGCCTGTTCGTTCACTTTTATAGTTGGTTCGGTGGCAGACGCCGAATGCCCGATGTGTGGCGAAGATGTCCACGTGGGCAACCCCGCGTCCGAGTGAGGTAGGACATGCCGAAAGATACCTGGCGAGAGTCCTATGAAAACGCACCGAAGCGGCGCGATCATTTCGCGACAATGTCCTTCGAGCCCCTCGAACCGCTCGGGCTACCAGAAGGCGACATCGACGAGCGGATCGGCTTTCCGGGTGAATTTCCTTTCACCAGAGGTATCCATTCAACGGGCTATCGAGGTCGTCTTTGGACGATGCGTCAGTTCGCCGGATTCGCTGACGTCGCTTCAACGAACGTGCGGTTTCGTCAATTGATGGAAGCAGGCCAGGGAGGTCTGTCTGTGGCCTTTGACATGCCGACGCTGATGGGCCTTGACTCTGACGCCGAGTTGGCGCTCGGCGAAGTCGGCCATTGCGGGGTGGCTGTGGACACTGCCGACGACATGGCAGACCTGTTCGACGGCATCGACCTCGGGTCTGTCACCGTGTCGATGACTATCAACGGGCCCGCCCAGGTCATTTTCGCCTTTCTGCTGGTAGCGGCCGAGGAGGCGGGAGTTCCGTGGGCGAAGGTGGCCGGAACTCTCCAGAACGACATCCTCAAGGAATACATCGCTCAGAAGGAATGGATCTACCCGCCCGAACCGCATCTGCGGTTGATCGTGGATCAGATCGAATTCTGTTTGGAGCACACGCCGAAGTGGAACACCATCTCGATATCTGGATATCACATTCGAGAGGCAGGTGCCACCGCCGCCCAGGAGCTCGCATTCACTCTCGGAGACGGTTTTGCATACGTGGAGGCGGCCGTGGAGCGGGGTCTGGAGCTGGACGCGTTCGTACCCAGACTGTCGTTCTTTTTCGACTCGCATATCGACTTTTTCGAAGAGATCGCAAAGTTCAGAGCAGCCAGGCGCATTTGGGCGACCTGGATGCGAGATCGTTATGGGGCCAAGGATGAACGGTCACTCAAATTGCGGTTCCATGCCCAGACCGCAGGCGTGTCTCTGACTGGCCAACAGCCGGACAACAATGTCGTTCGTACCGCGGTCGAAGCGCTGGCTGCAGTCTTGGGTGGGGCTCAGAGTCTCCACACGAATGCGCTGGACGAAGTGTTCGCGCTACCCACCGACCACGCCGCCAGGCTCGCGCTGCGTACCCAACAAGTCATAGCTCACGAGACCGGTGTGGCCGACACAATCGATCCTCTCGGTGGCTCCTGGTTCATTGAATCCCTGACCGACCAGATTCAGGAGCGGGCCGAAGAGATCCTCGCCCATGTTGATCGTCTTGGCTCTGGCTCGATGCTGCAAGGAGCGTTGCGCGGCATTGAGGAAGGGTACTTTCAGTCGGCCATCGCCGATTCTGCGTACGAATACGAAAAGGCTTTGAACTCTGGGGACCGGGTTGTTGTTGGTGTCAATAAGTTTGTCACCGACGAGGAAGCCGATCTGGACATCCTTCGCATCGGCCTAGAGATCGAAACCGCCCAGGTGGCCCGAACCGAGCGGACCAGGCGAGAGCGTGACGCAGCCGAGGTGAGTTCGACCCTGGATGCATTGCGTTCCGCCGCCGCGACCGAGGCCAACCTGATGCCGCTGATAATCGGAGCTGCCAGGGCTAGGGCAACTCAAGGCGAGATCGTCGCTGCGATGAAAGACGTCTTTGGTGGATACCGAGAACCCGCCCGAATCTGAATCGGAGAGTCGGAGGGTCCTTGATGCGATCGCCAGCCGGGTTCTGAATCCGCCTCTGGAGGCAGCCGGCTTCACCTCCTCCCAGTCGACGGGTTGGACTCGACAGGATGGTGGATCTTTTGTCGGTGTGTCGGTCAGGGTGGTGCTGCCTGGCGATGATCAGCGAGGGGGGCGAGGAGGCGTGTCGCTGACCTTCGGTTGGCGCTACGAGGCATTCGACGATCCTGAACCCGAACCCCGCACTGCCGAGGGTTGCGTTCGTCAGATGTCGATGGATGACTTTGACGGCTCCGGAACCATCAGGTTGAGCGTGTTGCCAGACGTTTCATCAAGCGAAGAGTTGGCCGCATGGGAGCAACACCTGGCGATGACGGTTCGTAAACATATTGTGAGGTGGCTCGATGCCTGGAAGCGCCCTGCCGGATTCAGAGATTTCCTGTCAGCCCAACGTCTGCATCTCGCGGCCGCCTGGCTCTCGGCGTTGCTCGGTCACAACGAGCGGGTAGATCTCGAGCTGCGATCCGCGGCAGCTCTCGATGCCATTGCACTAGAGGACGGCTTTGATCGACGACTGGCCGATCGGGATGAATCGTTCACCGCACCGCTCGCGGCCGTCCATGGGCTCGCCGCTCTGCTCCGTAGGGCTGAAGAAGTCGACGATCGCCGCACCCTCGATGCCTTTGGAAGCGAACGGGATACCCGTGCAAGGCAGCGAGTCACCGATCCCGCCGGCGAGCATTCCCGGCTTCGCAGGCGCCACGAGGTCTACGCGGCCCTTTGCTCCGAATACGTCGGAATGACCGTCCTCCGCTAAAAGCCCTACGAACCCGGCCGCCCAGGCGTCGCTATAGCGTCACTGAGAACCCTGGGTTGTACCCAGGGTTCGCTGCGTCGCCATAGCGACTTTTTGGATCCCGAGTTCATCGGTTGCGTGGAGGGCGCCTAAGGTTCGCCTTTATGAGTTGGTTGAGGCGGTTTGAACATCATCGGTTTGTCGGAACCCGAGATTCGATGGTGGTCTATGACTCGGAGGACGAGGCCGAGCGAGCATTGCTCGACGCTCGGATAGACGAGGGTGACCTGTTCGAAGCGAACCTACTCCAGACCTTTGGACCTGACACTCTCGCTGAGGCGCGTAACAGAGGGTTTCTGCCCCTCGGATGAAAATCGATCATCAGATGACCGATTGGATCACTTCCGCGATCTCGGCGACGCAGGTTGCGTCGCTCTGAACGAACGGTTCGTCTCCCTTCGGCACTACCCCGTTCTCCCAATCTCGATAGAGCTCGCGAACAGCAAGGTCCAATGCATCTGGGTTTGAGATCGGAACGACTATCGCACGAGGGCTTTGTCGGAGTAGATCTGCCGTATCGCCCTCTGGTACCACTGCCAGGATCCGCTTCGCGAACGCCAAATACTCGAAGACCTTTCGTCCGATCCACCATGCGTCGTCATCTGCCACGACTACTGAGACGTCTGCCGCAGCGACCTCTGCGAGCGCATCTTCCCTGGCCAGGTGGCCGAGGCCAGTCACCTTCGCATTTCCCTGGCCGATCAGACCGTGCGCCTGACCAGACAAGAGCGTCCCGGCGATCCGGAAATCCGACGGACCGGGGAGCGAAGCCAGGTGAGGAACAAGAACGGCCGGGTTGAACGGGCCTTCCTGTCTGCGTTTTGTGCCACTCAGGAAGGTCCCGGTGAAGGCCAAGGTGAAGGTTTCGAGTGAGCGCATCGAGCGGGTCGGCTCAGGGATGATCGGTGGGTAGCCGTTGGTCACCACATGCACGGCATCCGGATCAAGTCCAGGATGGAGATCGAGAAGCTGGGTCCTGGTGGTTGGGGTTACTGTGATCACTGCGTCCGCCCGTTTCAGGTACCGTCGTTCGAAACTTTGCATGCGACGTCTTGTGAGCCTCGAACGGTGTTTCACCCAGCGGTTGAACGAAGGGGGATCGCGCAACTCCTGGATCACCGGGACGCCGAGGCGCCTGCCGAGGTCGTGGGCAAGAATCATGGCGCTATACGGAGGCGAGGTGGCGTAGATCGCCTCAACACTCGGCAACCCCATGGCCACCTTGCTTCCGACAGACGTTGCCCAATGGCTGAGTGCGTCCGGGATCACCAACTCGCGGGCAATCTTTCGAGTGGCCTTCCAATCCATCGCCCTCGACAGGATCTCATCGAGCCGCGTGGTTGGACGGATGGCGTCATCATCAGCACCAATGGCCGCCGCGGTGGTCGCGCTGTCCTGCTGCCGAACCCAGGTGGCCGGAATGGTGATCGGGAGCGGTGCCAGCCCATGGTCCGGCAGATTCCGCATCACCGCCTCCACCCTGTACGTGCCGGAGGTGCGCATCGGTGGATAGCGGCACGTCACGTATGCGATGTTCGTCACGAACGCGGGCCCAGCAAGGAGGCTACCTTCCTCCGGATCCCCACTCCGGTGTCAGACGCCAGATAGCGCCACTCTTTCCGGCCGACCGTCTTCGCCAACACGGCCAGGCAGCGGCGTCGCTGCGACGAATCGAGCGGCGCACGCCCGATCGCCGCGAAGTATTCCTTTTGGCGTTTCCAGTTTGGCCATCCGGGCTTACCAGCCTTGGAGGTATCGAACCATGCATCACGATCCGAGCCCTCCCCGGTGGCGGCGGCCATTGACTGAGCTTCGTGAAACCGATAGCCCATCAGCACGTCTTCGATCTCTGCGAATGGTCCGTTCAGCGCAATCTCGGCAAGGAACACCCGGTCGGAGCCCTGATATCCCCCGTGCTTGGCCGTACGTCTGATCACATCTGAGCGCATTACCCCGAAGATGGGGTAGGTGTTGTTGCGTGGCCA
>CALCCX010000083.1 GCA_937900165.1 uncultured Acidimicrobiia bacterium
GCTGCGCCTCGGTCAGGTCGTTTCGTACCCCGAACAGGTAGTCCCAGGCAGAGGCCTCCTCGGTTTCGCCGATCCAGGTGGCGAAGTTCGGTTGGAACCAGGACCCTGGCCAGACCTCGTCCAGGGACTCGGGCTCGCCGAATCGTTCCAGGTATTCCGACGGCGTGATCGTGGTGACGAAATCAGACTCGGAGAGATTGCGATACAGAGCTTCGAGAAAATCTTTACCGTCGTTGTCGTAGTTCTCCCACGCGTTTTCGCCGTCGAGGATGATGGAAACTATCGGAGGCCGTTCTGGGTCGGGAGGCCCGTCCGCTTCGAGAGCCTCCCGGATGTCGGCCAGGCGGCCCATGAGATCAGAGGCCGCTGCCTCGCCTGACATCCCGGAGTATTCGAACCCGATCAGGTCGGATAGCAGTCCGTCTCTGAAGAACATGGGAACCGGGTCGTTGCGGCTCAGTTCGGCCTGCCATGGTCGGTAGAGATCGCCGGCCTCCTGCACGAGATCGGAGGCGTCTCTGGTGAAGGATCCGATCCCGAGTGAAGGAGCGAGCACGTCTTCGCCGGTCGCCACCCACTCGACCCCGTTTTTGGAAAATAGTGACATCACCAGCTGAGACACGGCCCCCTCGCCTGGCCACATGCCGATCGGACGCCGTCCCAGCAAACCCTCAGCGACGTCCAGCCCTCTGATGACTTGCTGGTCTGCGTCCGGGATTTGTTGGAATCGATTGTCCGGCAGGATCGCGGCCGGGTCACCAACCGTTGCCAGCGATGTGTCCGAGATCAGTGGAAGGATCGGGTGGGCGAGCGGGCTGGTGGTTACCTCGATCTTGCCCTCGTCCCACAACCGCGAGTAGAGGGGTATGACCTCGTTGATGATCCGCAGATGTTCGGCGAACAGAACCACCTTGTCTTCTTCGCTGAAATCTCTGGCCTTGGTCACCAGCTCCGCGAGAGGTTCTACGTCAAGGAAACCCGGGTCGGTCCAGGCCAGGTTGAACAGGATCTGAAGATCCCGAAAGTCCTCTTCGGAGAATTGATCGATCGCCGTATCAGTTCCGATAGCGTCCCGTTGATCCAACAACTCCTGATAGCGGGGGAAACGTTCGATGATCTTGCGGTTGGTGTCAAAGAAACGCTCGATGAGAAACCGTTTCTGATCGTCGTCCAAGTCGGCGGCGTTGACCTCGGCCGTCGTCCAGTAAATGTCCTTGGCCCCATTCGAAAGCTCCTCGAGCTGTAGCAGCAACACAGGCGTGAGGTTGAACGTTGCCCTGACCTCTGGGAACTGATCGTGCAGGGCGGCCATGTCGTAGTAGTCCTTGGCGGCATGCACCCTGACCCACGGGCGACTGATGGTTCCATCCTCCAGGAGCGGATAG
Organism: uncultured Acidimicrobiia bacterium; assembly: GCA_937900165.1. Lineage (GTDB taxonomy): Bacteria > Actinomycetota > Acidimicrobiia > Spongiisociales > Spongiisociaceae > SZUA-232. The sequence goes on from CALCCX010000083.1 coordinate 1,386, forward strand.
CGCGGTTGGTGCTGTTGCCATATCAGGTTGACGTAGAAGCCAGGGTCCGGGTCCTCGGGTGCTTCATCGCCTGGTGGCGCCAACGTGGGCGGTGGCGCGCTGGTGGTGGTGGGCGGGGCCGCCGTGGTGGGCGGGGCGTCCTCGCCGCTGGTGCAGGCAGATGCGACCAGGGCCATGACCGTCAGCATCAGTGCCCAGCGACGACCCGCCAACTGTTGTTTCATCCGACTACGACCCCGCTTTTCGCCTGAAGTGTCAAGACCGGACCATTCTGTTCGACGTACCCGCTGGTGGCCGATATCAACACCCTCCCCACTTTGGAGCGTGGATGTAGTCGGCTCTCTACCAACTATCGGCGACTTGGCGCCTCGGATTCAGCGAAGTCGGATCAGCCGTCCAGGGACTCTTCCACGGCCTGGCTGGCGGCATCCATGGCTTCCTGAGGGCTCAGTTCTCCGTTGCGAATGGCCCGTAGGTTTTCACCCAGCGGTCCCCACACGGATTCCATTTCGGGAAGGTTCGGTATCGGCTGGCCGTCGGCCGCCGAGAGGGCGAATGCCCGGGTAACGGGGTCGTCCGATAACGCATCGAGTACCGACCTGAAGGCCGGGATTCGTGGATCGGCGTCGTGCAGCGCCTGCATGGTCTCGGCTGTGGCCACATAGTCGAAAAGAAAGGACTGCGCGATAACTGCGTATTCGGAGAAGGCGCTCACGAAGAATCCCTGCGCTCCGACGAAGGGCGATTGGGGCTGTCCGTTGATAGTCGGAAGCTTGGCGACACTCCAGTTGAGCGCCGAGTCACCCAACGTGCCGAGTTCCCATGGGCCGGTTACCCAGAAAGGCTGTTCACCATTGAGGAAGAGGTTCTGGGCTTCGTCGTAGTCGACCGATCCGATCACGCCCGCGTCGATCTGGTCCACCAGGAAGTCGAGGCCGGACACGGCGTTCCTGCTGTTGAGGCCGATGTCGCTCAGGTCGTAACCAGTCGTCGCATCGTAGGCGAAGACGTATCCACCCAAAGCGGACATGAACGGGTAGTTGTGAAAGGCGTCTGATACGTCCCCACCGCCTGGCACACCTACACAATTGTCGATATCGCTCAGTGCGGCGCAGATGTCGGCGATCTCTTCGAAGGTGGCAGGGGCTTGCGCAACGAGGTCCGCGTTGTAGTACATGGCGACTGTCTCGGTGGCGTATGGCATCGCGTACAGCGAGCCTGCGAACCTGAAACCGTCCAGGGCCACTTGGAGGAAGTCGCCGTCGTTGTCCCTGAAGTCGATGGGTTGCACGACGCCGTCGGTGACCAGTTGGCCGGTCCATCCGTTGGCTCCGATGAAGATGTCGGGCCCTTCACCGTTCGGCCCGGCAATCTGCACCTGGCCTCGGATCTGGCTGAACTCGATGATCTCGATCGTGATGGTGACGCCGGTGGCGTCTTCGAATGCCTTGACTGCTTTCTCCAGAACCGCGGCGCGGGTTTCGTCTGCCCAGAGGATCAACTCCGTCGAGTCGGTCAGACGCGTGGTGGTTGAGGCGATGGTTGTGGAGGTCAGCGCCCCGTTGGTGGCGGCAGTCCTGGTAGTTGAAGGACTACTGACTGTGGTCGTCCCCGTGTTGCCGTCGGTCGGACTACTGGTACAGGCGCTGACTACGAGTACCAGTGCGGTGAATGCCGCGAACCATTTCCCACGGGAAGCATTCAAAAGGCGTTCTCCTGGATGTGCACGTGAAACGGTTCCCTCGATCACGATCGAGTCAAGCACGTCAGTCAGTAGTAGTGGCTGTCAATCGGGGGTGGCTGCGTAGGGGGATTCGCTCGTACCCAAGGGCAGTAGACATGTCGTACACGGTACACCTCACTTCGCCCTCGCGATCTCGGCGCGCCATTGCCAACGTCTCATCTGGTTGTGACAAAGGGGTAGGCGCGCGGCGAGATCTGGACTTCCGGCGTCTTGGCTGGGACGGTTGCTAGCGTCTTGGCGATGTACCGGCTTCTTGATGGTGTGCGTGTCATCGACCTCACGACCATCGTGCTTGGTCCGTTGGCGACGGGACTGCTCGGCGATCTTGGCGCGGATGTGATCAAGGTCGAGCCCCCTGGCGGCGACCTTTTTCGGGCTTCCTCTCCGTCAAGAAATCCCGGCATGGGCGCGCCGTTCATGACTGTGAACCGCAACAAGCGGTCGATCTGTATTGACCTCAAGGCCGAAAAAGGGTTGCAGGTGCTGCAGAGGCTCGTCGCCGACGCCGACGTATTCGTCCACAACATGCGCCCCAGATCTGCCGAACGCCTTGGTATAGGCCCCGGCCCACTGCGAGATCTCAATCCGCGCCTGATCCATTGCACCGCGGTCGGATACGGAAGCGATGGCCCGTACGCCAACGAGCCCGCCTACGACGACGTGATGCAGGCGAGGATGGGGCTCGCGTCCCTATTGGCCGGCGATGACGGGCAGCCCAGGTTGGCGCCGACCATCATTGCAGACAAGGTTGTGGGCTTGTATGTGAGCCAGGCGATTCTGGCCGGTCTCTATGCGAGGGAACAGACGGATACCGGGGCAACGATCGAAGTCCCAATGTACGAGTCGCTCGCCTCGTTCCTGCTCGCGGAGCACATGGGCGGTCGATCCTTTGATCCACCGATCGGCGATGCGGGATACAACCGATTGTTGAGTGAGCATCGGCGCCCGCACCCAACCGCAGACGGATTCATCGTATTGATGCCCTATTCGACTCGCCATTGGCGATCGCTGTTTCGGCTACTCGGTCGGGACGACTGGCTCGCCCAGGATTGGGTCGCCGACGCTGAACAGCGCACCAGGCGAGTCGACGAGCTGTACCGGTTCCTCGGAGAGATCACGCCAGAGCGAACTACCGAAGAATGGTTGGAGGTCTCAAATCGATCGACTTGCCGTGTTCTCCGGTGAACACGCTCGACGACTTGTTTACAGATGAACACCTGGCGGCAGTGGATTTCTTCGAAACGGTTGAGCACCCGAGCGAGGGAAGGATTGTCCTGCCGCGCCATCCGGTCAGGTACGACTCGGAAGATATCGCCGACCTGCCCACCCCTCGGCTCGGAGACAACACCGATGAAGTGTTGGGTGAGGCCGGATATTCGGTGACTGAGATTGCCTCACTACGAAGCGAGGGTGCGTTGGGCTGAGGTTGATTGGGGGAGAGGCCAGGCGTTGCTTTGGTCAGGCTGCGTTACCCCAACTCAGATCAATGTCGTTGAGCCAGCGATCTGACACATGGTTGAGGACCCGGCGGGCCGAACGAAAACGCTGAGCAACATCGGTGATTATCGCCGGGGTGTTTCGGTCCTCGATGGCTGCTGCCTCGTACCAGCGTGCCCCAAGTGTCTCCATCGCTTCGATACCTGGTGCGAAACTGGCCCCGTCGCACAGGGCGAGGATCTCGGTCGACGACATGTTCACGGTCCCGCCGAGTTTCTCGGCGGAGGGCGGGTCGAGCGGGCGGGGACCGGTCCGGTCGGGGAAGATTCCTGATAGGAAGAGGGCAAGGTCGCCGAGGTGTCTGAACAGGATCACCCTGTCGGCCGGCATCGCCTGGTCGACCCACGAGGCGAGGCTGTCGAGGTCGAGTGGATCGGCCGGCACGGGTGGATTTCTTGGTAGGACATAGGAGGCCATCAGCCCGCCCAAGAACATGAGCCGGCCCGCGTCTTGGACAAACTCATGAATCGCCTCGACGTCGAACACCGGCAACCTCGAACGGCAGCCCACCCAGTCTGGGAAGTATGAGGCTTCCCTCAGCTCCGTCGCGGCGGCGTGGGCCAGGACGGCGAACAACAAGAATGGAGACACGACTTTGGATGGATGAGCGTGGCGGTCGAGGGCTGCGTCCAGGACGTCCTCGCGGCTCAACAGATCATGGACGGTCCACGGACGGGTCCTGAGCCGCTCGACGAGTTCGTCGCGACTCACCCCGATGACGCCTGCGAGCGTCTGGAGATCTCGTTCGGTCAATCCTTGTCGTGGCGAGGGCATCGGTTTCTCGTTCCTCTTTCCCCCATAGTCGGCACTCTGAGCGCGAACCTGCAGCCATTCAGCCACGCACAGTGAGATCACGAATATCTCAGGCACGGCGCAGTCCGCCGGGCGACTCGCTTCCCTAAGTCGGTGGATCCAGGCTTAAAGCCGGGGGCGCTTGATGCCGATGCATCCACATGAACAAGAGACGCAGAGTCAGGGTCGCCTTGGCCTTGATGGTCGCCTTGGCTGCGTGCGGGGGACAGGGAACATCTGACGACCAGACCCCGCCAGAGACCGACACGACGACGGCCAGAGTTGGTGAGTCGATCGGTGTTGGTGGTGCGATCGATCGGACCAGAGCCGTAGTCGGAGAAGCTGAGGATCGGCTCAACACTATCGACCAACTTGCCCCTTCCGAATAGATACCGAGAGGACGTTTCTGAGATGCGCCGAATCATTGTGTTGGTCGTGCTACTGGCACTGGTTTCCACCGCCTGTCAGATCCGGATAGATACGGTCGTGTCGGTCAATGAAGACGAATCCGGCACCTTCGCGATCGAGATGGCGATGGACGAGGAATTGCGGAACCTTTCCTCCGAGAACGGTGGCGAGATAAATCTGGCTGACGGTATGGGCAGCCTCCCAGACAATTGGTCGGTGAACGATTTCGTGGACGGCGAGTTTGAGGGAACCCGCATCAGCACCGACTTTGCCGACTTCACCGACCTGACCGCCAAACTCAGCGTTCTGGCCGAGCTGGGTGAGGGAGATGAGGGTGCGCCCAACGAGTTGATCGATGGCCTCGAGTTCACTCGGGAAGGCGACAGGTTCGCGTTTGACGCCAGGCTTGAACAACTCACCGACAGCTTCGCGGAGACAGGCGGAGAAGGTCTGACCTTCGAGGGCCTCGACCCGGCCGACTTGTTGGAATCGCTGTTCTTGATCCGGTTTGTCGTGACGCTGCCTGGCACACTCGGTGACAACAACGCCGACTCGGTCGATGGCAATACATTGGTCTGGGTGATCGCCCTGGACGGCGAAGACCGGACCCTGTTTGCGGAGTCGAATCCTGCGGACGGCTTGTTGGCCAGTCCGATGATGCTGGTCCTGGCCGCCGCACTGTTCGCAATGGCCGCCGGGTTGGCCATCTACCTGAGACGTAAGATCGGAAGAGCACACGTCTGAACTCCAGTCACACTGATATATATCGTATGCCGTCTTCTGCTTGAAAAAAAAAACAACACAATAATACAAACTA
>CALCCX010000084.1 GCA_937900165.1 uncultured Acidimicrobiia bacterium
GAAACCACTTGCGATCCCCTCGGCTCAACTCCGCCCGCGACACCGCCGCCTCAAATCTGTTCAAGCTCACCGCTGCCTCCCCCAGTTCACGCAGTCGCCAAGACGCATGTTACCGTGTTACTCCGGTTCTCCGCAAGCGAACCAGTTGACTCGCTCCCGACACAGCGTTACGCTTCTTGATGCTGGATTATTTCGGTTCAGCGATGATGAATTCAAAGTTCTCTACAATAGGCTTCACGGATGGACATTGTCTACATCGAAACGTCGATCGTAAGTCACGCAACTGCGTGGCCGAGTTCCGACCCTGCTACGTCCGTCCTTCAGATTCAAGCCAAACGGTGGCTCGACGAACAGGCGACCAACAGGGCACGACTGAGCCGGTACAACGACAGAGTCTGGATCCGAGCGATCGCAACCCTCACCGCCCTCGCCGTTTTTGCGGGGACCGTCGTCACCGCAGCCGGACCTCACGCAGGTAACGAGTCCGCACCTCGTCTCGATGTTGATCTCCCCGCAGCGGCGCGACTGCACGGGCTCGTCGTGGTATGGCTACTGTTGGTATCCACGACCTACATCATCGTGCTGAGGCGGCGCGTAGTGGAGGACCCCGGAGTCCAGGACTCGGCGCACGCGCTGACACGACCAATGCGGCTCTTCGGGCTGGCGGTAGCCGCACAAGGGGCGATCGGCTACATCCAATACTTCAACAGCACGCCGGCTTTGCTCGTTTGGTTCCACATCCTCGGTGCATGTGTTGTATGGATCGCGGTTGTCCGCCTGGTCCTCGCAGAGCACGATTCACGCGGAGCCGCCGTCGAGGTCGACAGAGTGCTGCAGCCGTCATGACCTCAGCCGCCTCCCCCAACCCCACCGTCACCCAAGACGACGACACCGACACTGAACTCGACCAAGACGTGCCGTGGGTGGTGATTGTCTGGAACGACCCCATCAACCTCACCGGTTACGTCGTGTTCGTGTTCCAAAAGTTGTTCGGTTACGGCCTCCAGAAAGCCACCGAGCTCATGATGGACGTTCACGAGAAAGGTAGGGCTGTCGTCTCGAACGGTCCCCGTGAAAAGGCCGAGCTCGACGTCTTCCGCCTGCACGAATGCGGTCTGTGGGCAACCATGCAACAAGACAAGTGAACATCTTCAAGAGGCGTTTCGTCCGCACATCCGACGCCGAGTTCACGATCCGAATTTCCGACGAGGAACGCGATCTGCTCGATCACCTTGTGCCTCAGCTGCGTGAACTCCTCATGTCGACAGCACCAACTGGCGAGGTCGATCCCATGACACGCAGGCTTTTTCCAACCGCGTACAACCAGGACGCCGAGGACGATGCCACCTACCAGGAGCAGAAGCGCGACCGTCTGCTTGTGTCTCGCCTGGAGTCACTCGAGATTCTCGAGACAACCAGTCGGGCAACAACGTTGAGCGTCGAAGAGTTGGACGCATGGGCCAATGCCATCAACCAGCTGCGTCTTGTGTTGGGTACCCGCCTCGATGTCGGCGAGGACGACGAAACAACCGACATGGATCCCGACGATCCAGACAACGCCCCGCTCGCCACCTACCACTACCTGAGCCACCTGCTCGGCGAAATTTTGGATGTCCGGATGCGGTAGGACCCGGAGGGCGAGACGGCAGAGAACCAACAGGGCGCGAATAGGCACGAATTCGAGGTCGCTTCATTGCAGTTGGGTTCTAAGCTTGTCGGTTCCCAGCCCCCATCGTCTAGTGGCCTAGGACACTGGCCTTTCACGCCGGCAACACGGGTTCGAATCCCGTTGGGGGTACAACAACCGGCCAAACATCCACTGGACGGCGCGGGCCGCCTATTGCTCCGGGATGTACAACGCGAAAGTCGCGCCTGGTGGTTCACCGTCGGCGAGTTCGACTCTCCCACCGTGATCCTCGGCTACCTGCTTGGCAATGGACAGCCCCAGTCCGGAACCTGGCAGCGTCCTGGAGGTCTCCGCTCGCCAGAAGCGGTCGAACAACTTGTCATGGTCACCTTCAGCAATTCCGGGACCATTGTCGGATACCTCGATCCGACCGGGGCTCACGATCACCTTCACCGCACCACCTTCAGGAGAGAACTTCACAGCGTTGTCGACCAAGTTGCTGACTGCCCTCTCGAGTAGGGCCGGAATGCCGAGCACAATCGAAGACGATCCGACGAACTCGATTCTCTTCGATGTGCGCCGACGGTGGCGCGATGCCGGCCTCGAGCTTGGCGCGCACGTCCGCCACCTGGCGCGGCCGGAACAGCGGGCGCGCGGCGCGGAACTCGTGGGCGATGCCGCCCACCCCGAACCGGTCCCCGCCAGCAGCACGAGTTCGGTCGCCGTGGCGGCGTCGCCCTCGGCCAACGCCAGCCCCGCGAGCAACACGACACAGTCGTTGGCCTCATACGCATAGCGGCCGGCAAGACCCCGCACCACAAGCCGACGCACCAGCAGACAGATCGGAAGAGCACACGTCTGAACTCCAGTCACACTGATATAGCTCGTATGCCGGCTTCTGCTTGAAAAAAAAAAAA
>CALCCX010000085.1 GCA_937900165.1 uncultured Acidimicrobiia bacterium
ATGTATATTATTATAGTTTTTTTTTTTCAAGCAGAAGACGGCATACGAGATATATCAGTGTGACTGGAGTTCAGACGTGTGCTCTTCCGATCTGAGCGACGTCGTGAAGCTCGGCATCGACGCCGTGTTCCGAATCCCCATACGGAACGAGTTCGGCTTCCTCGCCGGCATTCCGCTCCGTTTCATCGCCAACGAGCAGTTCGCGTTCGACACGGGGATGGAGTTCGTCATCGACAGCAATCCCCGAGGCCCGTCGGTCTGGTCGCTCAACATACCGTTCAACTTCATCGCGAACGCGACCGATCGGTTCTTCGTGAAACTGCACAGCGGCATGAACATGTTCGACCTCAGCCAGACGGTTCGAACCGTCACGTCGGGCTTGGTGCAGGGTCCGTTCTACTTCATTCCACTCGGTTTCGGCGCGGGGTACACCGTGGAGGCCCGCACGACGATGATGGACATCTTCGCGAGTTTTCGCTTTCCGACATTTTATGGTTTCACGACCCGCGGCTCCGATCTGAATGCGGAGACGTGGCAGGTCACCGTCGGGCTGAACCTCTATTCTCCGGTGCTGTTCAAAGGTAGCGCGCTCTGATGATCTACGAGCTCGGACAGCGGCGTGTTCGAATCGAAGGAGAGGTGTTCGTCGCCGACTCAGCGGACGTGATCGGATCTGTCGTCCTCAAGGACAAGTCGAGTGTGTGGTTCAACGCGGTTGTGCGGGGCGACACCGACGAGATCATCATCGGCGAAGAGACGAACATCCAAGACAGCGCCATCTTGCATACCGACCCGGGCATTCGTCTGGTGCTCGGCCGCGGCGTGACGGTGGGCCACCACGCGACGGTTCACGGGTGCGAGGTCGGCGACTACAGCTTGATCGGCATCAATGCAGTGGTTCTCAACGACGTGAAGATCGGCCGGTACTGCACTATCGGCGCCAACGCCTTGGTGACGCAGGGTAAGGAAATTCCGGACTATTCCGTGGTTCTAGGCTCACCTGGCAAGGTGGTCCGCCTTGCTGACCCAAGCGAAGCGAAGATCCTCGAGAGGAGCGCTGCGGGCTACGTCACTCGCGCACGCGAGTACCTCGAGGCGCTCCACTCCGACATCCGTTTTTCGTGATCTCAGATCCGATCGAGCAGCGCACGTTCGCCGAGCTCTGCGCACAGCGCTTGCAGTGCAGGCCGATCCGGTCCTGTCCAGCGAAGGTCGTCTAGCGACTCATCGAGCCCTGCGTCGGTTCGCAACGTGGCCAGCGTTCGATACAGCATCGCATCGTCGCGCTGTTCACGGAGGTTGTGTGCGAGCGTCGCGCCACCACGAACCTGCACGCCCCAGTGTGCGTGGTCGTCCGGAATGCTCTCGACGTGCAGGAACTTGGCGAGCACCGTCGACGCGCTCTTCGCCCCCCATCGCGCGATACCCGGGATCCCGTCCGCAGCGTCTCCCACGAGCGCCAAGTAGTCGGGAATCGACTCCGGTGACACGCCAAACTTCTCGCGTACGCCATCTTCGTCGAGCACGATCTCCCTGCGTCGGTCGAGAGTCACGACGTCGTTGCGGCGGACACACTGACAGAGGTCTTTGTCCGGAGAGCAAATCACGACCTGCTCGACCGCGGGGGCGTCGCGAAACTTCGCGGCAGCCTCGGCGAGTGCATCGTCGGCTTCGAGCTCGACCATCGGCCAGGTCACCATGCCGAGAGCTTGGCTCGCGCGCTCCACCAACGGGAACTGAGCGAAGAGCTCCGGCCCGAGCCCCTCACCCGTCTTGTAGCCATCGAAGAGGTCGTTGCGGAACGATTCGACGACATGGTCGAACGCGCAGCCGACATGCGTCACCTCGTCGCCCCGCAGCATCGCGGCCATCGACCGCAGGAAGCCACGGGTCGCGCCAACCTCTTGCCCGCTCGGCGACTTCGCCCCGGGCGCCCCAAACCACGATCGAAAGAACTCGTACGTTCCGTCGATGAGGTGCACCTTCATCGCCCCGTTCTTATCGCACTTCGTCCGGGCGGCACGGTGCAGGCGCAGAAGGACTCGCATTACGCGGACTTGTGGAACGATCTTGAGAGGGTCACAGAGGGCGGGCGGTGCCCATAGGTGGGTCGCACGCATCACTCAGTGTCGGATAACAGCACACACGACGCCCCAAGTATTGCGTATTTCTTGAGGGCATACCCCAACATCTAGTAGGATAGAGGATGTAGCTATACATGAGGTGTCATGTGATGCGATTCGACAGGATGTCTTCTATGACGCGGTGCGAAATGACAAAAAATGACGTCGAGAGTTCCTCTCAACCTCCTGAAATCACGAGCGAAAGAAAGAAAGCAATTCGAGCCGATCGTTTCTGCTTGACTGGCCCGGCCCCGCGGAGCTACTTCGCAGGTCCGCTCCCTAGCGGTTGTGGTGGTAGCGCGGTTACCAACGCAATCCCTTGTGGGACGATGGTGGATAGTCGGTGCTCTGCCTGGGGATGGGTGGTGGATTTACCTGGATGGTGAGTTGCGTCCGGTTGGAGGTATGCTGTGGCATTGGATACTAGGGGAATGACGAGCAATTTAGAGATCGACGGTGCCCGCAGGGCCGAGGTTTCTCAACAGGCGGGTGGCCTGGCCATGGACCGCCGGCTTTCACAGCCCAACGAGGAGCCGCTCGAAGAGGTCGAATACGTGCTGCGAGACAGCCAGATCACCAATTCAGACGGTTCGGTGGTGTTCGAGCTGAAAGGGGCGCAGGTCCCGGAGGATTGGAGTCAGCTCGCGACCGATATCGCGGTTTCCAAGTACTTCCGTAGAGCCGGCATCGACGGCGACAAGAACCAAGGCGAGCGCAGTGTTCGCCAGTTGGTCTATCGCGTGGCCCACTCGCTTCGAGAGGCGGGCGAGAAGTTCGGTGGATACTTTGCCGACAAGGACGCCGCCGACACCTTCGAGGCTGAGCTCTCGCATCTCCTCATCCATCAGAAGGCAGCCTTCAACTCTCCCGTGTGGTTCAACTGCGGGCTCTACCAGCGCTACGGCATCGAAGGGTCGGGCGGCAACTACGCTTGGGACCCCGAACAAGACATCATCTTCGAGACCAAGACGGCGTACGAGAACCCACAGTGCTCCGCCTGCTTCATTCAGGCCGTCGACGACGACCTGATGGGAATCTATGAGCTGATCAAGAACGAAGCGCGTCTCTTCAAGTATGGCTCCGGCACCGGCACCAACTTCTCGAAGATCCGTGGGAGGCAGGAAAAGCTGTCGGGCGGCGGAACCTCGAGCGGTCTGATGAGCTTCCTCGAGGTGCTCGACCGCGCAGCGGGCGCCACCAAGTCGGGAGGGACTACGCGCCGCGCCGCCAAGATGGTCTGCCTCGACATGGACCACCCGGAGATCATCGACTTCATCGAGTGGAAAGCTCGCGAGGAGAAGAAGGCCCAGGCCCTCATCACGGCCGGCTACGAGGCCGACTTCAACGGCGATGCCTACCACACGGTTTCGGGCCAGAACTCGAACAACTCGCTTCGTGTGACCGACGACTTCATGAACGCTGTGGAGACCGACGGCGAGTGGAAGACGACACTTCGCACGACCGGTGAGGTGTGCGACACGTACCAGGCGCGCGATGTCTGGCACAAAGTCGCCCAGGCCGCATGGCGCTGCGCCGATCCGGGCCTCCAATACGACACCACCATCAACGATTGGCACACCTGCCCGAACACCGACCGCATCAACGCGTCGAACCCGTGCTCGGAGTACATGTTCCTAGACAACTCGGCGTGTAACCTTTCGTCGATCAATCTCTCGAAGTTCCTCGACGAGGAGGGACGTTTCGACATCGAGGGATACCGGCAGGCGATCCGCGTTCTGATCATCGCGATGGACATCGCCGTCGATTACGCGAGCTACCCGACCCGGCCGATCGCAAAAAACAGCCACAATTTCAGGCCCTTGGGGCTTGGCTACGCGAACCTCGGCACGCTTTTGATGCAACTTGGCATCCCGTACGACAGCGACGAGGGCCGGACGATTTGTGCCGCGCTCACGGCGATTCTCTGCGGTCACGCGTATGCAACGTCCGCCGAGATCGCCGCGGCGATCGACGACTTATCACGGCGTGGCCGAGCCTTGGGGATCGAGGCGATCATCATTACCCGCGGCGGTGGATCGGTCGAAGATCTATGGGCCTTCAATGAGCGCATCGTTGCCGACGCCATCTATCGTTGCACGCTCCCTACGGCCGCCGCGATCGGCCACGAGACGGATACGACCATCGCCGAACTGGTCGCCGACGCCCTCGTCGAGAGCCTCGACACCCACATCGCCACGGTGCTGGCCACCATCGACCTGCTGACGGCGGGCGACCCGCAGGTGTTCAGCACCCTTCGAGTGGCTGCCCAGCACATGGCGATGGCTGCCGCTGTCCTGTCGGCGGGAATCGTCGCCGCAGCCGGCTGACCGTCCCCAGCGCAGTCGATCCACCGCGTGGCCCGCGCGGTGGATCGACCGCGTCGGGAGGGCAATGCTCGCTGCGGAGTATCGTGCCGACCCATGGCAGATCCTGCACAGATCAGAGCGACGGTAGAGCAGTACACTGAGCGGCATAC
>CALCCX010000086.1 GCA_937900165.1 uncultured Acidimicrobiia bacterium
CTGGCTTCGGTGAGGCTGATCTCATGGGCCTCCACTCCGACGGTCTTGGCCATCGAGACGCCTCGCAGGATCTCTTCCCACCGCTCCTGGTCGGGGGCGACCGAGATCGAGCCGGAGGTCGTATACCCCGTGGCCTGGCCGGTCTCGGCCTCGAGCTCCTCGAACAGGCGCGCCGAGTATGTGGCGAGCTTCGTCAGGCTGTGCGACGACTTGAGCTGGCTGACCAGCCCGGCGGCGTGCCAGGTCGTGCCCCCCGTCAGCGTTCCTTGCTCGATGAGCAACACGTCGGTTAGGCCCCGCTTCGTCAGGTGGTAGGCGATCGAACATCCGACGATGCCGCCGCCGACAATGACCACCTGGGCACGAGCGGGGAGCTCCTCGATGGTCACTGCGGACGCATCGCCTCGGGAGCGAGCTTGATGGGGAATCGTTCCCGGATGCTCGCGTCAATGCTCGGATCGACGTGGCTGGGGTAATGCTCGGCGAGGGTCGCCCGCACATAGTCGTGTGCTCTATCGGTTGCGTCCCTCGCCCCGGCATCCCTCCAGTCGTCTGGGCTGAGGCGATCCCCGATCAGTGGGTAGATGTACTCTTTTTCCATCAGCTCGAGCGTCTGGGAACTGCCGAGAAAATGGCCGGCCCCGTTGACGACCTCACCGATGACGTCGGCAGACATCGTCCCGTCGGTCACTTCGATACCCCGCACCGTGCGGTTGATCGCACCGAGCATGTCGTTGTCGATGACCAACGCCTCGAGCGAACAAGCCAGCAACGAGCCGAGCATCCCCGCCGACTCACCCACGAGGTTGGCCCCGGCCTGCGCGGCCAAGGTCACCGTCATTCCTTTCTCATGACCTGCCTGGTTGTCTGGCAGCTTCGAATCACTCATCCCGGCCGCGGTACTCGATGGGAGGCCCAGCCAGTTCGCCGCCTGCGCCGCGGCCGCGGACAGGACGGCCTCCTCGCCGCTCCCACCGGTCATCGAGCCGGTGCGCAGGTCGGAGACGAACGGCCACAAACCCATCACGCAGGGATGACCAGGGGAAATGAGGTTCACACAGGTCAATGCAGCAAGGCACTCTGCCAGCGCCTGGGTCAGGGAGCCTGCGAGAGCAGCCGGTGACGTTGCTCCTGCCTGGCCTGCCGAGATCAAGTTGATGGGCAGGCCGGTTCGTACCTGAGCGACCAGACACTCGGCTGATTCGTAGGCAAAGCGCAGGGGCGGCACGACAAAGGTGTTGTTGGCGAGGACGAACGGCCGCTTGCGGAACTCACCTTGCCCACCAAGGACCATATCGAACATGTCGACGGCCTCGTATACGTGCTCAGGACGAAAAAACGAAGTGCCGATCGGCTTGGTGGTTCCCACCATCGCGGTGTAGGCCGTGTTGAGATCCAACTCCCTGGAGTCCTCTGTATCCCTGGTCACGATGGTGCGGAGGAAGAAGTGGATAGGCTCGAGGGTGTCGACGAGTCTGGACACGTCGTACAGATCGGCGATCGTCGACTCCCGGAACGTTCGCGTCTCGTAGTCGAGCATCGTCACCGCCGCACCGGCAGTGCCCATGTGCACCTTGTGGTCAGCCAGCTCGATCGAACGATCCTCGTCGAGGCCGTGCCAGATCCAGGACTTTGCCGCGACCTCGGTAACGATCCGTTCCACGACACCGCGCGGGAAGTGGAGGCGGTTGTTGTCATCGAGCGAGCCGCCGACGTCGGTGACCGCTTCCACGAACTCGGGGACGGGGTCGCCCATGCCGACGTCTTCGAGCAGACCCAACGCGGTGTCGTAAACGCGCTCGCAGTCGGCATCTGTCAACGGCCGGTAGCGTCCTCCCGTTTGACCGGGGTGCACAACCCTCTCCGCGGGTCCTGCGGCCCTCGCCGCGAGCCGTGCCCTTCGACCGCCACTTCGCCGTCCCATCAGGCCTGCAGCCTCTCGTTGTTCGGATCCCACGCAGGCTCACCCAGGACGGTTGCCGTGCGACGGTCGCCCATCACCGCTACCTCGAAACCCGACCCGGGTTTGGCGAACTGCGGCTCGACGTAGGCGAACAGGAGGCTTTTGCCCACCGTGTGGCCCCAGGCTCCACCTGTGGTGATTCCCACGAGCCGGTCCCCTGCGTAGACCGGTTCGTTTCCCCGGCAATCGGCATCGTGGGCGTCTAGCTCGGCATAGACGCAGATCGTTTCGACACTGCCCTCCTTGCGCCTCAGAGTGGCCGATTTACCTTTGAATTCCTTGTCGTAGTCGACGAAACGCTCGATGTCGGCTTCCACCGGTGTGATTTCCGTGGTCAACTCGCCACCCCATGCCTTGTAAGCCTTCTCGATGCGCATGACGTTCATCGCATAGCTGCCGAAGTCGACGATGCCGTGCTCGGCGCCGGCCCCTTGGATCGCCTCATACAGCTCCAGCATGGCGCCCATCGGATGATGGAGCTCCCACCCCAGCTCTCCAACATAGGAAACCCGCAGGGCGATGCATGGCACGCCGGCCACCTCGATCTCCCTTCCGGTTAGCCATCGGAAGCTCTCGTTGGTGAGATCGGCATCGGTCAGCTTTTGGAGCACATCTCGGGATTTCGGTCCGCTCACGCCCAGCATCCCCAGGTGATTGGTGGCGTCGGTCACCGTGACGTCTTCATCCGGCTCGATGTCGGCCTGCAACCAATCCAGATCGTGCTGCTCGCCCACAATGGCCGAATTGAGGTAGAACCGGTCGGGAGCGAGCCGGGTGATCGTCATCTCACACTCGATGCCACCAAGGTCCGTGAGCAGGTGGGTGAGTCGGAGACCGCCATCGCGGGTTGGGAGCTTGTTGGCGGCTAGTCGGTCGAGCAGCGCGGCCGCGTCCTTGCCCGTCACCTCGAATTTGGAGAAGGCGGTCAGATCGGCAACGCCGACCCGCTCCCGGACCGCCCGCACTTCCTCACCAACCGGGTCGAAGGCCGACGATCGCCGAAAGGAGTGCAGCTCAGGGCTCCCGTCCGGGGAGAAGTACTGGACACGTTCCCATCCCCAGACCTCCTGCCATTGCGCACCTTTGGCGTCGAGTTGTTCGTACAACGGTGTGCGCTTCACCGGCCGTCCCGCCTCACGGTATTCACCTGGCATGCGCACCTGGTACATCTCGTGATATTCGTCGATGGACCGCTCTTTCGTGTAGTCGCCCGGTGCATAAGGGCCGTAGCGCCGCGGGTCCATCTCGGCGACGTTGATCTCGGTTTGACCGTGCACCATCCACTGCGCCAGGAATTTCCCGGCGCCTGGGCCCTGGGTGATACCGATCGAGGCGCCCACGCACATCCAGTAGTTCGCCAAGCCAGGGGCGGGGCCCATGAGGTAGCCGCCGTCTGGAGTGTGGGTGATCGGTCCGCTGACCACCTTCTTGATGCCGGCCTGCTCAAACGACGGGATCCGCTCCGCCGCCAGCGCCAGCCAAGGCAGGAGCCGCTCGACCTCTGGGGGCGTCAGGTGAAAGCTGAGATCCCAATCGATGCCATCGATTCCGTACGTCTTCGCCCCCTCCGTCTCATAGGGGCCGATGATCAGGCCATCCTGTTCGCGCCGGAAGTAACACGACGCGCGTGGGTCGCGGGCAACGGGTGGTTCAAAACCGAGGGCTGCCATCTCCGGGATCGCCTCGGTGACGATGTACTGGTGGATCATCGAGACGATCGGGACTTCGAGGCCCACCATGGCGCCGAGTTGGGGACCGTAATGACCGGCGGCATTCACGACGTGCTCGGCGACGATCCGGCCCTTCTCGGTGATGACCTCCCATCGCCCATCTGTAAGCCGGCTCATGTCGATCACCCGATTGTGGCGGACGACCTGGGCACCGAGCCGCCTGGCTCCAGCCGCCATGGCGTTGGTGGTGGCGCTGGGATCGGCCCAGCCGTCGTGCGGAGTGTGGATTCCCATCGCGATGTCGGAGACGTCGAGCAACGGATGCAGCTCCACGATCTCGCTTGGGCCGATCAGATGCGATTCGACCCCGACCAGCTCCAGCATGCCCTGCACGTAGCGAAACCAGTCGACCTCGTTGTCGTTGCGGGCCAGGCGGACTGCTCCGCATCCGTGCCAGCCGGTGTGCAAGCCGGTCTCTTCCTCCAGCTTGGTATACAGCTCGGCACCGTAGGCATGTACCTTCGCCATGTTGAGGCTGCCGATGAAATGCGGTACCAGCCCAGCCGCATGCCAGGTAGAACCAGATGTGAGCTCATCCTTTTCGACGAGAACGGTATCGGTCCAGCCTTCATGAGCAAGGTGGTACAGCAGGCCGACACCCATGGCACCACCGCCAACGATGACACACTGTGCCTCTTCGCGCACCTGACTCCCTCCGGGCTGAGCTGAGCGTAGTTCCCAGCCTGATTCGCCGTCGGCCTGGGCGGCGTAGTTCTAGCCAGGGTGGGCGCGCTCGGCGCTGAACACCTTGGCTGCGCGGCGCATGACGTCGCTGATGTCCTCGAACCGGCCCTGGGCTGGAAACCGGAAGGCCGGACCGTGCACATGGAGGGCCCCGAAGATTCGGCCTTGCCCATCGACAACCGGGGCCGCGACCGAGTTGATGCCCTCCGCGAACTCTTCGAGTCCCCAGGCAACGCCGGCCTCGCGGATCCCCTCCAACCGGTCTCGTACTTCGTCGGGTTTGACAACCGTCTGGGGGGTGAACACCTCTAGCTCCCGATCCAGGTACCGGGTGACCCGCTCTGAAGGCCACGAAGCCATGACAACGAGCCCGGACGGCACGACGTGCATGGGAAGCGTCGAACCCGTCCAGTCCCGGACCTGGACAGGGGAGTCGGTGTCCACCTGCACCACGTATCGGACCCGATATCCGTCCGGTACCGAAAAACCGGACGCCTCGCCGATGCTGCCGGTCAGCCGCTCGAGGTGGGGGGCCACCTCCGCGGCCAGGGTGGCGATGGAGTCCAGCCCACCGAGGAGGTCTGCAATGGCCGAACCGATTCGATAGTCGAAAGAGTTCTCGACACGTTCTATGACGTCGATTCCCTCCAGGGTCGCGAGCAGCCTGGCAACGGTGCTCTTGGGCAGACTGACCCTGACCGCGATCTCGCTGACACCGGGTTTCACGGCCGCCTTCATGGCTATAGAGGCGTGATCCGCCAGAGCGAAGGCGGCGCGAATCTGCTCGCGTTCCCAGGGCGACTTCACATAGCGCAGACGCACAAAAGCGTCGGTGACGTCCACCAATTCGCATCCTTTTGTTCCTTCTACGATCTGGCGGTAGCAGTCGGCCGGCATACGGCCGCCGCCGACCAGGCCGATACGTTTAAACGTGCCCAGGGTGTGCTTGAGCTCCGCGAATAATTGCGGAAAATCGCTGATGACGGCATTGGGATATTCTTCGTTCGGCACCATGAACACGGGAAAGTTGCGCGTTTTCTTGACGGCGCTGTCC
>CALCCX010000087.1 GCA_937900165.1 uncultured Acidimicrobiia bacterium
ACATCCACTGCCGAGTCTTCCAGAGCCCGACCCACCGCGGAAATCTCTCCCGGCTTGTCCTGCAAAACGACTCGCACCCGCACGATGGGCGGAGCCAAATCGCGTCTCAAGGACTGAGCCGCTCCCAGTTGCCCATGAATCGATGTTTCGTCACCTTCGAGAATTGCCAGCCGCAACGTGTCAAGCTCCTCGACCAATCCCTGCAGAGACTCGGATAGATGTACCCGGTTGGCGACAAGGACTTCTGGCCAGAACCCTGGATCGGATGCGGCGACCCTGGTCAGGTCACGGAAGCTCCCTGCGGCTAGACCTCGCACCGAAGGATCGCCCGCCACTCGGTTGACCAGCGCAGTAGCGATGAGGTGGGGAAGATGCGAAATCGAGGCGACAACCCGATCATGTTCGTCGGCAGCCATTCGAGTTGGTACCGCTCCTATGGACGTGACGATGCGGGCCAACTCATCGATATCGCCGCCCTGCGCCCCGTCGTCCGTCAATATCCATGCGGCCCCTCGAAACAAGGCAGAGGTGGCGGCAGCCGGCCCTGCGTGCTCTCTTCCGGCCATCGGATGCCCACCAACGAATCGCAACCCTGAGCCAACAGCTGCGACAACGGGAACCTTCACACCGGCCACATCGGTCACGAGTGCTCCAGTCTGAAGCGTCCGCACCGATTCAACGATCGATCGGAGCGGACCCGCCAGCACCACCAGATCTGCATCGCCGATTGCCTCGTTCTCCGAACTCGCCATGCTGTCGAGGGCGCCTCGATCAGCGGCGAGCTGCAATGCGCCAGGTTGGGTATCCCAGCCGATCGCCGTCCAGCCCGTTTCCCTCAAAGCCATGCCAACCGAGGCGCCGACGAGCCCCGTTCCAATGATCGAAACGGTCTGCATCATTCCATCGAGTCGAAACGTCTGGCAGACCATCCACTCATGACCAGGCCCGCGTGCACCTCGCCGGCTACCAGATCTGCCCAGGCGCTCACCAGCACGGCTGCTCGGCCGGAGTCAGACTCGAGACCGCTCAGCACGAGAGAACAGCGTGGATCTTCGGTCATTTCGTCTGCCAATTCTGCCAGCAAGGTGGCCTGTTCTCCGTCGGCGCTGATGATGATGAGTTGCATCGGGGGCAACGGTAATCGCCGCAAGTGGTCAGGCTACGCCTACGACGGTGACGGACCGAGGCAAGAGACATTGCTGCTTGCATTTGCAAGCACGCGTGATATATTTGCAAGCACATGAGCAAGGCTTTCAGAACATCAGAGTCAAACGAGCCAGACACGTCAGATTCAGGCCACGGCCTGGACCTGGGTGCGTTCATCCGCCAACATCGGGAACGCTCGGCGATCTCACTCCGCAAACTCGCAGATGTCGCCGGGATCTCCAATCCATACCTCAGTCAGATTGAACGCGGCCTCCGCAAACCATCGGCTGAGATCCTCAAACGACTGGCGAGGGGGCTCTCGATATCGGCCGAGTCCCTCTACACCCAGGCGGGGCTTCTCGAAAAACGCACTGATCATCAAGCGGTGGCCGACGCGATCGAGGCGGACCCCAAACTAGATCAACGACATAAACAACTACTCCTCGAACTCTATCGGACGCTACTCCGTGAGCATGAGGGGACCGGACAGGAGAAGACGAAATGAGTACCAAGACCAAGACACTGGAAACCACCAAGAAGGCCGTATTTGCGGCCGTGGGCGCTCCAGTCGTGACTGCCCGCAAGGCCGGCGCCAAATGGAATGAACTCACCGATGCGATGCGCGAACGGGGCGGAACCTTCAGCGACGAAGCCCGCAAGGAGTTCGACACCTGGGCGGCCGAGGGCCACAAACTCGTCGAGCGCATCGGCGATGGCCCGGTTGTGGGCCAGATCACCTCGAAGATCGAGGACCTCGACGTCGAGGGCCAGGTCGGCAAACTCCGCGAACAACTCGACGACATGCTGGCCAGCTGGCGCAAGGGTTTTCGACCCGAGTCACAGAAGGTGACCGTGGAAGAGACCCCGACCGCCAAGAAAGCTCCAGCCGCCAAAAAGCCTGCCGCGAAGAAAGCTCCAGCGGCGAAGAAGGCTCCGACAACCAAAAAGGCTCAAGCCTCCACGAAGCCTGCGGCCAAGAAACCAGCTCCGAAGAAGACGACCACCAAGGCCTCGGCAACCCGGTAAGCCAGGCTGCCAACAGCCGAAACCGAAGAATGGGCGGGACCAGACGGTCCCGCCCATTCTTCGCGTTGCCTCGTCACGGTCAATGACTTACGGCCGGATCCAATGATTTAGCGTGCTCCACCCAACCGGAGACCATGCCGAGAGTAGGGAGCCGCCTGACGAGACGCTTCTGCTCATTCAACTGGGTCATCCTGGTGATGAGTGCTTCAGGGTTTCGGCGTCTCAATTCTTTTACGGTGTCGACACCGGCCGCTTCCAACAGATCCGAGTATTCGGACCCGACCCCCTTGACACGCATCAGGTCGGCCCGGTTGACCCATTCGAGAATCTGTCTCTCCGGCAACGTCGTGGCAGCCGCCAGTGCTTTGCGGCCCTTCTTGGCCTTGGCTCGTTTCAGCAATGCTTCAGTGGTTCGGACTCCCGACTTGCGCAGTTTGCGCGCCGAAACGGTTCCGATCCCCTCGATGTAGTCGATGGACGCCAAGCTCCTGCTCCCTCCTGTCCCAGCGGCGGACGATCACTTCGACCGTCAAGACGCCGGCTCCACCCAGGACCCTCCGACCTTAGATGACTGGCAGGGGCCGGGCCAATGAGGATGCGATTTTCGATCGGGCCATCCGTTTGGCTCCTCTCCACGTACCGTGACCGACCGCTCACCCTCCGGGGCGGGGACGGGGGCGGAGCTCCTCGACGTCGGAAATCGTGTCGATGTCACGGGGTGGAAGATCTTCGACCCAGACTTCCTCAACCCACTCTGGGTGGGCCTGAAAGAACTTTCGGGCGCCAGTATCGCCTTCGAGGCTGCTCATGATTCGAGGCCAGAGGGAGCGGTCGATCAAGACCGGATTGCCCCATGTGTAGCGGTACTTGGGAAGCACCACCGGCATCCGCGACTTCTTCTGAGCTGCCAGCAGAGCGGTGACGACAGCCGGATCTATCTTGGGCTGATCCCCCATTGCGATGAGCACCCGTTCCATTTGTGCATCATGGGTCAACGAGTCGAGACCGACCCGTAATGAAGAGGCCATGCCCTCCTCCCACTCAGGGTTCACCACCACCGTCGCATCGCCGAAATCCAAGACGTCGAGGATCTCGTCGGCCCGCGACCCCAGCACCACCACGATCTCGTCGATGGACTCCCAAGCACGAATCTCATCCAACACGTAGCCGAGGAGCGGCTGGCCGCCCCAATCCACGAGTTGTTTGGTCTCACCCAGGCGCCGCCCTCCTCCGGCCGCGAGCAACATGACGGCGGTGGTCACGTGAGCCTCTCGATCTCAGACATCGCCTTCGTCTTCAGTTCGTTGCAGGTGGATTCGCCCGGCACGACCCTTCAGCGAATTGCCTGAACCCGATCCGTAGCGAGCCTGAATCATCTCGGCCAGGATCGATACGGCCACTTCGCCAGGCGACTCTGCACCGATGTCCAAACCGACAGGTCCGTGAATCCTGGCGATCTGCTCTTCTGAAAAACCTTCGGCGGCCAATCGCTCCATTCGCTTGGCATGGGTGCGACGCGAACCCATGGCCCCGATGTATTTGGCCGGGCTGGCAAGGACAGCAGGAAGGACCGGGTCCTCAAAGCGCGCATCATGGCTCAGGAGCACAACGTAGGTACGCCCATCCATGAGCAATTCGTCCATCACCTGATCGGGCCAACCAACGATGACCTTGTCGGCCTCGGGAAAACGTTCGGCGGTGGTGAACATCGGACGGGCGTCACTGATCGTGACCCTGAACCCGAGATCGGCCGCCAACCTGCACAGAGACTGGGCGACATGCACGGCTCCGAAAATCAGCAGGTGGGGCTGGGGTGTGATGGACTCGATGAAAACTTGGCGCTCGCCATACCCGAGAGTACGTTTCTGTTCGTTTTCCATCAAGGAACTCGCATCCTCGACGATGTCATCTGCGATGTCGTCAGGCATGGAACCTGCGATGTAGCCACGTTCGGCGTCGATGACGGCTCTCGCCCCGACGTCGGCACCCTCGACCACGGTGATCGCTGCGCCCAGGCGTTCGTCTTCGATCAGCCCTCTGACCGCATCGAGGATGTCTACCATTTTTCGATGTACACCTGGATGGTCCCGCCACACGCCAGACCGACCTCGAACGCCTCCTCATCAGCGATGCCGTAGGTGACCAGCCGAGGCTCACCAGTTTCGAGAACCCTCTGGGCGTGCAGATAGACGTCGTTCTCGACGCAGCCTCCGCTGACTGATCCCTCCATGTCGCCGGCTGAGGACACGAAGAATCTCGAGCCCTCCGGCCTCGGCGCCGAACCCTGAACCTTGACAACCGTCGCCACCGCGACTTCCTTGCCCTCTGCCATCCACTGGTCATATTGCCGCAAAGCCGTCTTCATCCTGCGCGCCTCTCTCCACGATGTGCCGGTACCGACTCTAGGAGGCGAATCACGTCAGTGAGGTCGTGCAGCGACGCGGCGGGCAGGAAATCGTCGATGAATGGAAGGACGGCTTTCATGCCCTGGGTCTCGGGCGAGTAGCCAGGCCGAGCGGCCAACGGGTTCAACCAAACCGTGCGATGCATGGAACGGTGGAAACGAGCCATCTCGGTGCGGAGCAACTCTGGGTCCCCCCTGTCCCAACCGTCGCTGACGATCACGCCGATTGGCCCGCCCCTGGCCACCCTGCGACTCCACAGACGATTGAACATTTCGATCGACTCGCCGATCCGCGTCCCCCCGGACCAGTCGTGCACGGAGTCCGAAACCAGGCGCAGCGCCGCGGTGGGGTCGCGCCTGCGCAACTCGTGGGTGATTCGAGTGAGGCGAGTGGAAAAGACGAAGGTCTCGACTCTGCCCATCCTGGCCGGCGCGGCGTGGGCGAAGTAGAGGAACATCTCCACGTACTTGTCCATCGAGCCACTGACGTCTGCGAGGATCACCAACGGCCGCTTGCGTGGTTTGCGGGCCGAGAACTCCATCGGCAGAAAATCCGAGCGAGGGCCAACCGCGTTTCGGAGTGTGCGGCGCATGTCGGGGCGCCGGCCCTGGCCATCCGCCACCCAGCGCCGACTCCGGGCGTCCGCAGGCTTCCATACCATCCTGGCGATCATGGCGCGCACTTGGGCTATCTCATCTGCGGTAAGGTCGGAGAAGTCTCGCTTGCCCAGTCTTTCGGCGTACGACCCGCCAAGTTGGTCGGTTACCTCCTCGGCCTCGTCGAGATCGGCAGAGCGTCGGGTCGGGAAAGAGGGGAGATCTCGGTGGTCGCCGTATCATTACAAATAA
>CALCCX010000088.1 GCA_937900165.1 uncultured Acidimicrobiia bacterium
TCCCCGCGCTTACCCTGGTGCCACAGGATCTCACCCAGGTGAGCCGAAATCTCGGCATCGGCACGGATGGACAGGGCCTTGCGCAAGTATTGAATCGCCTCTTTGATTTTACCCAGGCGATAATGTAGCTTGCCAGTCGTAGGCCATCAGACTGTTGTTCGAAGATCGCATACCCGTAGCCGAACTCGGACCCGTCGTCGCCTTCAGCCGGCGTGATCAAAGAGAGTCCGGCTGCTGTGCTTTCGCCGACGTACCACTTCTCGGCGTTGGCGAAAAGGGGGTCCCATTCGACGCGGGCCTCCTCATCAACAAGGTCTTCTACGGCTCCCTCGTACCGGTCGAGCCGCGCTGGGTCGAAGGGGTATGGACCCAGATCAATTCCGGAACACGAAACTCGTAGGTCGTCGAATGCGGTCGCGACGACTGGTGTAATCGTGCCGGGCTCTGTTGTGCCCGTGCTGATCGCCGTGCCATCAGACGAAGCGGCCGAGCTGGTTGTGCCGGAGCTGATCGCCGTGCCATCAGATGAAGCGGACGATGGGCCTTCTTCTAGGGGTGCAGGTGTTCCACATGCAGCAGCGATGAGAGCAAGGACGACAATCGCGCCGACCGAGCGGCAAATCCGTTCTCGAACTGATCGACCCCGGCGAAGGTTCGGCATGATCGAATCCTACCGTGCACAGGTTCAACGAGTTGCCAGGACACCGTCGTCGCAGCCGGTCGCGGTCCGAAGAAAGGTCGCGATTCGAAGTTTAGGAATTCGTTGGCGCGACCCCTAAGGGGCCGCGCAGATAGGTTCAACCTGCGTTGAATCAAGGTCCTTTCCTTTCCGCTCTAGCCCCTGTCGGGGGGCAACCCTTCGGGTTGCTTGGCCGCTAAGGAACGCGAAGCGTTCCCGGCCACGGGACCAGCTCCAAGGCTCGCTAGAGCTTGCCTATCCAATGGGGGTCTCGGGCCTCTTGTGGGAGGCTTGGGGCTGTGCTGGCCGGCTGGTGAACTGGTTCGCCCTGGGATTCTTGGAGACTCTCGAGTGTGGAAAGATGAGAGTCATGACAAGAGAAATCACATCAGGGATACCGACGACACGTCGGTATACGAAACAGGAGAAGGATCAGGCGGTCCGTCTCGTCTTTGAGCTTCGGAAGGAGCTTGGGACGACGCAGGGCACCGTGATCCCGATTGCGGATCAGTTGGGGTACGGCACCGAGTCTGTGCGCCGTTGGGTGGCTCAGGCTGAGGTTGATGCCGGGGATGCGCCTGGCATGTCTACTGGTGAACGGGCAAAGATGAAGAAGTTGGAGCAGGAGAATCGTGAGCTGCGCCGTGCCGATGAGATCTTGAAGCGGGCTTCGGCTTTCTTTGCGGCGGAGCTCGACCGCCCACACAAGTAATGGCCGAGTTCATTGATGAGAATCGTGACGAGTTCGGGGTCGAGCCCATCTGCACCACCGTCGAGGTGGCCCCATCGACGTACTACGAGTTCAAGTCCCGGCCTCTATCGGCTCGTGCGATGAGGGATGCGGTGATGATGCCGATCCTGTTGGCGTTGTTCCAGGCGAACTACTCGGTGTACGGGGTGAGGAAACTGTGGATCGCAGCCACACGTGCCTGGCACGACATTGGTCGTGACCAGGTAGGGCGTCTGATGAGACAGCTTGATATCCAAGGCGTGTCACGGCGTAGGAAGGTACATACCATCATTCCTGACGAGTCGGCCACACGGCCACCGGACTTGGTGGATCGTGACTTCACTGCGGATGCACCGAACCAATTATGGGTTTCGGATCTCACCTATGTGCCGACCTGGGACGAGATGGGGTATGTGTGTTTCATCGTCGACGCGTTCTCACGCCGAATCGTCGGGTGGCGTGTCGCAGCCCATATGCGCACCCAGATGGTGCTCGACGCTCTCGAGATGGCGCGTTGGTCACGCGGCACCCGGCTCGAGGGCCTCGTCACACATTCAGACGCCGGCAGCCAATTCACGTCGATCCGGTACGGGGAACGCCTCGACGAGATCGGGGCCGTCCCCTCGATCGGATCGATCGGTGATTCCTATGACAATGCGCTGGCTGAATCAGACGTTTACTGGCGTTTGGGTTTGCTGATGCGAGGTGACGCGAGCATCGACCAACGCTAACTGTTGCGCCGGGTCTGACCCCACAGGCCGGCGATGGGCACGGCTTCGATGTCGCGGTCTAGCTCGTATCGATGGGGACCGGTGTGAAACACGACACCACCTTTGAATCGGTCCTCCGCGATCTGGTCGCGGAACCACATCAGATGCCGGGCATCCGACCTCGTGGGGGCGATGCCTGCCTTGAACTCGAACGCGATGAGACCTCGGCCGACCTCCGCCACCACGTCGATCTCGTGGTCCCCATTCGCGCTCCGGAGGTGATAGAGCCGTGCATTCTCAGCGGCCTCGGCTTCAACCCTGAGCTGGGTTGTGACAAATGTATCGATGAACCGCCCTCGCAGATCGTCCTCTGCGTACACGTCGTCGAGGGTCAGACCGGCGGCCGCGGCCGCGATCCCGGCGTCAACCATGTGGCGTTTGGCCCTCTCGACGTACAACCGGTTCCGCCGGTTCTTTCCCCACGCGGGAAGTTCGGCGATGATCCCCAACGAGCCCGCGGCCTCCCGATAGCCGCTCGCTGTGCGTTCGTTCACTCCGGCGTGTCTGAAGATGGTCGAGTGAGGAACAACGCCGGCGGTGTTGAGGGCACATGCCTCGAGGTAGTTGGCGAACAGCCTTGAGTCCTTGCGACGTCCGGATGGGGCCGAAAGCGCCCGAAGATCGGTCTGCGCGATCTCTTCGGAGTAGGACCGCAACCAGAGCCACCGCTCACGTTCACCCTTGATCGCCAACGCGTCTGGGAAGCCACTTTCGAGAGCGATCTCTAGATATCGTCGGAGGCCAGGTGACTGCTCTGGCACTCGGAATCGTCGGGATCGTGGTAGTCGGCCTGGTGGTCGCAAGCGCTCTGATCCTGAACCGCGACACGCGACCGAAGTCAGTGGAAGAGGCGGTGAGAGATTTCCGCAAGGACGGATCCGGCGTCGAGACCAACACGATGCTCTTACGACCGCCGGCAGGCGTGTATCAATAC
>CALCCX010000089.1 GCA_937900165.1 uncultured Acidimicrobiia bacterium
TAGATCGATACGAAATCGCCTAGACTCACGTTACCGTGATGTTTCTATTTTTTTTTTTTAATGATACGGCGACCACCGAGATCTACACTCTTTCCCTACACGACGCTCTTCCGATCTGAACGATGCCAGGTGGCCGGCCCACCCGCTATCGGGGATGTCCCCCATCGAACCCCTAGACCAACTCCGCGCTTCAGGGCAGTCCCTGGTTGAGGGGGATCACCAACACTGCGATGATTTCGAGATGACTGACACCACGAGCGCGTCGTCAGGAACCTCCAAGTGGCCAAAGCTTGGTTTCGGGCGTCGCCGCGACGATCGGATTGTCTCCGGACTCGCAGCCGGAATCGCCCAACGGCTGGGCGTCGATACCACATATGTGAGAGCCGCTTTTGTGCTCAGCGGGCTTGCCAGTGGAGTCGGGGCGATTCTGTATGGGCTCGGGTGGCTGGCAACAATCGATGAGGTCGAAGATCCTCTCACCGGCGGGGGCCTCACCAGTTCCGATCACCAGAATTATCGCAACGCAGGCTTCGCTTTGGCAACGCTTGGCGGCTTGCTCTTGCTCAACACTGCCGGCCTTTGGCCCTCGAGCACGCTGATGTGGACTGCGATCCTCATCACATACGGGTCGGCGACCATCTGGGCCAGGTCGGACGCAGCCCGCCGGGCACGGATGGCCAGCGTGTTCCTCGCAACGGAAGAGGGTCGCAGAAGCAGGCGAGACCTGACCATCAGGGTCCTCGTGGGAGGAGCACTCATCGTCGCCGGTCTTGTGTTTTTCTTCGTGTCCAATGCTAATTTTCGGTCGCTGGGGTTCGTCGTCCTATCCGCCGTGACTTCGCTCGCCGGCCTGTCGCTGGTCGCGGGACCATGGGTATTCCAGCTGTGGCGCCAACTCGGCGACGAGCGCACCGAACGGATCCGGTCCGACGAGCGGACCGAGGTGGCCGCCCATCTACATGACTCGGTCTTGCAGACGCTCGCTCTCATCCAAGGAAGCAACGACCCCGAAGAACAAGCGGTATTGGCCAGGATCCAGGAACGGGAACTCCGCACCTGGATGTTCGAAGGCAACGGCAACGGAACCGACTTGTTCGCGAACGCCATAGAAGAAATGTCTGCTGACGTCGAACGTACCCACCAGATCGCAATCGAAGCCGTCACGGTTGGGGACCTGGTCATGGATCCGGCCTTGACCGCCCTGGTGGCGGCTGGTCGCGAAGCTCTGGTGAACGTTGCGCGCCATTCCGGTGTTCGCCGCGCCTCGTTGTTCGCCGAGGTTGGGCAAGGGGCGGTGGACCTCTTCGTCAGCGACCAAGGCTCCGGGTTCGATCCTGGCGAAGTCGACGCAGACCGACGTGGGATCGCCGAGTCGATAGTCGGTCGGATGCAACGCCATGGTGGGACCGCGATAATCGATTCGACGCCAGGAGAGGGAACCGAAATCCATCTGTCACTTCCGAGGATTCGTCCATGACCAAGCCCATCCGAGTGTTTCTGGTTGACGACCATGCATTGTTCCTGAGCGGAGTTCGGACCGAACTCGAAGACGGGTTCGACATCGTTGGTCAAGCCAGCGACGTCGATGACGCCATAGACGCCATCCTCGACACCAAGCCGGATGTCATATTGATCGACGTGCATATGCCAGGCGGCGGCGGCTTGGCGGTAATCAACCGTGTCACCGGGGCCGTTCCCGAACTACGTTTCTTGGCGCTGTCGGTTTCGGACGCGGCAGAGGATGTGATAGCGATGATCCGAGCCGGGGCCAGGGGCTACGTCACGAAATCGATCGCGCCAGGCGAACTGGGTGAAGCCGTGCGCAGGGTCAGCGATGGTGACGCCGTATTCTCCCCGCGCTTGGCCGGATTCGTACTCGACGCGTTCGGCGACCAGCCCATCGAACCGCTCGACCCCGAGCTCGACCAGCTCACCAACCGCGCACGTGAAGTGATGCGCCTCATCGCCAGAGGTTTCGCCTACACACACGTTGCCCGCAAGCTCGACATCTCGCTAAAGACAGTCGAACCCCACCTCAGCTCTGTCCTGAGGAAGCTCCAATTGAGCAACCGCCACGAACTGACCAGATGGGCGTCTGACCGCAGACTCATCTAACCCAGCTACAGCCACAGCCACAGCCACAGCCACAGCCACAGCCGATTGTGCCGCAACATATAGGCGCGCAACTTCAATGCTTGTGGTAAGCCTGCCCGCCCCGACTTCGTCCGGGTTACATCTCCTCCCCCGCCGACGTAGGAGGCGTCTGGGGGAGGTGGCTTGCACGGCGCCAGCCGGGCGAGACGGAGGGGGCCGCTCCAACCAAGAGAACTTGCCCCGAGTCGAACCCACCAATGCACATACTTGCTCGGGTTCGGCACCCCCCTCCGTCGCTGGCGCGCCTCGTCCCTCCAAACGTACGGCTGACGCCGCAGGCCCGACTCCGTCGGGCTGGGGGGACAGATGTTGGCCGTGAGAACTTGCCTCGAGTCCAGCTCACAACCCGAAGGGTTCGCGCACGGGAGACAGAGGTTGGCGCGCATCGAGAACTCTGCGCGGTAGTCTCGGGGCTGGATAGGAGGACATGCTTGGCGACGACGCAGCAAGGGGCTTCGCGTAAACGAAAGCTGCCGTGGATCGTGGAGATCTATCGGACCGATGTTGGCAAAAAGTATGCGATGGCGATCAGCGGGGTGATGCTGCTCGGTTTCGTCGTTTCCCACATGATCGGCAACCTCCACGTGTTCCAGGGGGCAGCCGAGATCAACGAATACGGTGAAGGCTTGCGAGACCTCGGCGAACCCCTCTTTCCGCGCACCTTCGTCCTCTGGGTCTTTTTCCGAGCTCCGCTCGCCGCCGCGTTCGCAGTGCACATCCACGCGGCCTACACACTTGGCTACACGAACCTCAAGGCGAGGGGAACCAGCTATCAATCACCCCGCGACTACCTGGCGGCCAACTATGCCTCCCGTACGATGCGGTGGAGCGGGACAATCGTGCTGCTTTTCTTGGCTTGGCACCTTGCCGACCTCACCTGGGGCATCGCGGCCGTCAACCCAGAGTTCGTCAGGGGCGAGATCTACGACAATCTCGTATTCACCTTCTCCCGCTGGCCTGTCGTGGTCCTGTACCTGGTCGCCCAGATCGCCCTGGCTTTCCATATCCGCCACGGCGCCTGGTCACTATTCCAGAGCGTCGGCGCCAACAACCCGCGCTTCAACAAGTTCCGCCGCACGTTCGCCAATACCTTCACGGCGATCGTGGTGATCGGGTTCCTGGCGGTCCCGTTCGGCACCGTGTTCGGCATCATCCAGTGATTGAGGATCGATAGATGACGACTGCAACGCTCGACCCCAAGGTCCCATCCGGTCCGATCGAGGATCGCTGGGACAACCACCGGTTCTCGATCAACCTGGTCAACCCGGCCAACAAACGTAAGTTCACCGTCATCGTCGTCGGAACCGG
>CALCCX010000090.1 GCA_937900165.1 uncultured Acidimicrobiia bacterium
CGTGACGACACCCGGGTCAACCGGACCGTGACACAGAAACGGGCGACGGTCCCGTGCGGCAGGCGAGTGTCAACGCGTCGGCCGACACCCGCCCCGAAACCCCACCACCTGAGGGGACTCATACCTAACGGTTGCAGAATCGCGAGATGGTCGTGCTCGACTTGCGTGACCGTAGGGTGGGAGACCTCGCCGGAGGCGACCTCTGATGTTGATTTCCCAAGATGCACGGACTGGCGAGTATTTGGTAACTCACGAGGGACAGGTTCTTCGCTTCAGGTCCCGAGCTGCAGCTCTCGCGGCGGCTCGGGACCTCCGCGACGCGTCCGACGAGGCGGCCGCCGACGAGCGTGCGGAGTAGGCATCTATTCAGAGGAGTACTCGGGGAACAAACGGCTTCTGGATCCGCCCGAACAGGAGACGATGCCTCCGGGGCGACGTCCAGGCGCGAGTACGTTGAGCGAGCGCCCAGTCAGCCGAGGCACCGTCGTTCCCGGCAAGCACGGGTACCGGCGCCCGCTCTGAAGGAAGTCGAGTCAGGCTTGCGGATTCAGGACACGCGGGCTTGTCCACAGCCTGTGGACAGGCCAGTGTGGCGTGTCGCAGTGGGCTGTTGTCACGCCTGCTGTTGTGTTTATCCGTGGGCGCTCGAATCCGTCCAGCAAATCGGCAGAAATCCTAGTTGACGGGCACTGTCTGATTCCGCGATCTCGCCCTTGCCCATCCCGCGAAAGACAACTGGGCATTGTCCTTCTCCCCGGTCTGATCCCCACTTGGTGCTTCGGGCTTGACCTCGGCGGGAGGGGCGCATGGCAAAGCCACCGGTAGGGTCGATCGGTTGACGAGAAGGAGGCCTTGCTGTGCGAGGGACATGACGAATATTGGAACGGGTGCTCTGCCAGAGGCACAGGCGCGTCGAATCGTGGTATTGGCCGCCGGGTTCGGGTCGAGGCTTCACCGAAAGGGGACCGAGAAGGTATTGACGCGGCTGGGGGGCATGAGCCTGTTGGAGCGGGCGATCGTGGCCGCGACAGAGGCCGGGTTCGACGAGGTCGTCGTCGTGACGGGCCACGAGGGTGAGCGCATCGCGGAGCACGCACTGGAGGTGAGTCGCCGGCGAGGCGTGGCAGTAGTTCTGGTTCACAACGAAAGATACAGCGACAGCAACGGGCTCTCCGTACTCGCCGCGAGGGAGGTCGTTGGCGACACCCCATTCGCGTTGGTGATGGCCGATCACGTCTTCGCACCGACGTTCATGCATCGCCTGCGCGAGGTAACGGTCGCGCCGAACGAGGTAGTAGTTGGCGTCGATAGATCGTTGGGCGAGGCCGTCGGTGTCGACGTCGACGACGCCATGAAAGTTCAACTCAGCGGCGACCGAGTCGAGGCGCTCGGTAAGACCCTGGCCAAATACGACGCGTTCGACGTCGGGGCCTTTGTTGCCGGTCCGGCGTTGTTCGACGCTGTGGAGAAGGCTTCTTCGAAGGGTGACAGCTCGCTCGCGGCAGCCGTGCAGGTGATGGCCGACGCTGGTGCCGCCCGGAGCCTGGCACTGCTCGGCGACGAGTGGTGGTTCGATGTCGATACTGCCATGGACTATCGCCGCGGCAACCGATTCCTGTTTCGCGGCACCGGCAAGCAACTCGATGGTGCGGTGGCGGCTCGCGTCAACCGCACCATGTCTCAGCGATTGGTCACTCCGGCCTTGCTCGGTGTTCGACCGGGGATCACTCCGAACCAGATCACGCTTTTCGCATTCACCGCCGCGTTGGCGGCCGCGGCCGCTTTCGCTGTCCACGCACCCCTACTGGCTGCGCTACTCGTCACATTCGCCAGCGTGCTCGATGGCAGCGACGGCGAGGTCGCGCGACTCACGCACGGCGCGTCACGTTTCGGTGGGTTCTTCGACGCCGTACTCGATCGGGTCGCTGACGGGCTGCTGTTGACGGGCGTGACCGTCTATCTCGCGACGAGCGCCGACATCGCTGACATCTTCGGATCGGCTCAGGTCTCGACGGTGGTCGCTGTCTCCGGGGTCGCTCTGGTTGGCCACCTGTTGGTCAGCTACACCACATCCAAGGCCGCCATCGACCTCGGTCACAGCTATCACGGCACGCTCGTCGCGGGCGGCCGGGGTCGCGACCTACGCCTGTTGATCCTGACCGTCGGCGCGCTCGGCGCCGCGATCAACGCCGCAGCGCTCCTCCTCGCCATGGTAGCGATAGCGGCTCTGTGTGCCTGGATCGTGATCGTGCGGTTGCGGGCATCGTGGTGGGCCGAGGGCCCCGGCACCGGCTACCTCGGCGTCCGGGCCGTAGCTTTTGACCTCGACGGCACCGTGGCCGACACCATGGCTGCCCTCACCGAACTTGCCACCTCGCTCCTCACCGCCGAGTTCGATCTGAGCATGAACGACGCGACCCGTCGATACCTTGCCACGGCGGGCGACGACTTTCGTACACAACTCGAAGTGATCACCGCCGATCATCCTCGCGTCGCGGAGGTTGCGGCCCAATTCGAATCGGCCAAG
This sequence comes from uncultured Acidimicrobiia bacterium, assembly GCA_937900165.1. Classification (GTDB taxonomy): domain Bacteria; phylum Actinomycetota; class Acidimicrobiia; order Spongiisociales; family Spongiisociaceae; genus SZUA-232. The sequence continues at coordinate 2,528 of CALCCX010000090.1, forward strand.
GAGAGGCTCGTCGACGAATGTCTCCCATTCGCCGATGCCAAATCAGCCCTCGCCCGGCTTCAGCGCGCTGGTGTGCCCACCCTTCTGTGCAGCAGCACCCGCACCGAGCTGGTCCAACGGTTCTGCGATCGCCACGGGTTGTCCGAACTCCCGACAACCATCGACGGCTGGCGACCCGATCACCCCAAGGCGCAGCAGCTCACCGACTGGGCAAGCTCAATCGGAGTCGCGCCGAGCGACATACTCTTTGTTGGCGACGCCCTCCGTGACGCCGCCATTGCCGAGGAGGCGGGCCTGCGATTCGTTGGGCTCGCCCGGCCCGGACACCCCGACGGCTTCGCCGGAAGTGGAATCTCGGTGGTTACCTCGCTGACGGCGATTGCCCGCCAAGTCCTGCGCACAACGCGCATACCAGTGAGCATCGACCACGGCACCGACGAACGACTGAGTGCCGGCCCCCGGCAGTCAACGCCCGCCGCGGTTCTCGATGAGGTGGTCGACGCTGTTGCTTGCGACGAGGCGAGCGATGCCGTCGCCAAGGCGCACCGTCGTGATCGAGCAGTTCGCGACGTCCACATGGCGGTAGATCTCCGGCCCAGTGCCCAGAACCCAAGCAATCGCGGCCCGCACCACCGCATCGTGAGTGAAAACCACGGCAACACCGGGGACAGCTGACTCAGCAGCCATCTCGTCAAGCGCTTCAGCCACCCGTGCGTTCAGCTCAAACAATGTCTCGCGGCCATGCATCTGCACCAGGTGCGGCTCGGTCCTCCAACGTCGCCACTCAACCGGCCACTGATCGGCGACCTCGTCCTCGGACAACCCCTCCCACGGACCCACATGCATCTCACCGAAGCGGTCATCGACCCGCGGCGTCAATCCGACCAAGTCGGCCAGTGGTGCCGCCGTGTCCAACGCACGCCTCAAAGGACTCGCCACGATCACAGCGACGTCGTCGATGGACAGGACCCGCGCCACTGCCTCCGCATCGCGCAGCGATGTCGGCTCGATGCCCTTGTCAAGCCAACCCATCACCCGTTTCTGCGCATTCCACGCGGTACGACCATGACGCACCAGATGAATAAGCTCCACTGCAGCAGTATGGCCTGAGCGTGCCGAGAACTCGTCGTAGCGGCTCGGGATGATTGGCGGGGTGTGGCGGGTGACGAGAGGTCGTGTATTGGGCGCGGCGAAGCTGCGCAGTCGGGCCAGCGGCCCGTCCCGTTCGCGGTTCAGGCTGCTCTTCGGTCTTCGTTGATGAGTCCCTCACAGGCGTTGCCACGTCGGCTTGGCGTCGCTGGCGCGGCTCAGCAACTCATTCACTATGCCCAAAGGGTCCACCACCTCATCCTGCCATAACACCAGCCACACTCCCTGTTTCCCCATCAGCGCAGCGTTCAGATCATGCGCCACATCGTAGTGCAGGACACGGCTGGTATCCAGCACGTCTATGTCGGGCAGGCGCACCCGTTCGCTGCCAGGCGCGTAATAGTCCCAGGCGGGCGACATATGTCCCGACAGCAACACCACCGCCTCGTCTGTTCCGCGATTCGCTTCAACATAGCGGACCGCGCTGCGAAAGTCGGGCTTTGTGAAGGCCGCATCGAAGTAGAGGTTGGCGTCGGCGACAGCGAACGTGCCCAGGGTGAAGGCCAGCGCAATGCCAGCGGGAACCAGCAGGAAGAGGCGAGCGGCCCCTCTCCTCTGCGGGAAGCCCCAGCCAAGCCGCGCGATACCTGCGGCCAGCAGCAGGAGGAAGGCGGGCGAGGCGAGCATCAGGTAGCGCGGGTTGAACTTGGGGTTGCGGTAGGAGAAGATGAGGATACCCAGTACGGGCACAACCAGATAGCAGAGGAGGAAGA
>CALCCX010000091.1 GCA_937900165.1 uncultured Acidimicrobiia bacterium
TTTATGTTGTTTTTTTTTTAATGATACGGCGACCACCGAGATCTACACTCTTTCCCTACACGACGCTCTTCCGATCTCGTTGGGACGGTGACCGCTGGAAGCGGGGGATCGTACACTTTCTCAGCGTTGCCAGATACCTACAATCTGCTGGCGTGGGCAAGCTCAGCATCGAACGCCTACTACGACCGGTGGTACAGCAGCGGCGCCTACCTCCGATTTGATCTCGCCACACCGGTCGTTGTGGCTCTGGACGTGGACACCGAAGGCCTAGACGTGATCCTCGACCCCGTCTTCGTCGACGTATCCAACTATGCGCTGTTCGACGCCGACATCAACTGGATGGCCGATTCGGGGATCACGTTCGGATGCGGGAGCGCCGCGTTCTGTCCTGGCGAGCCGGTCACTCGAGCCCAGATGGCGTCGTTCCTCGTCCGAGCACTTCTGCTGTCCCCTTCCGAGACGAACTACTTCACGGACGTTACCGGTACGCACCGCACCAGCATCAACGCTCTGCGCGAGTCGGGCATCACGCTCGGCTGTGATGCGAGCGGAACGCTCTTCTGCCCCGACGATGAAGTGACACGCGCCCAGATGGCCTCATTCCTCGTTCGCGCTCTCAATCTGCCAGCCACCAACGTCGATTACTTCACGGACGTCTCGGGGCCACACAGGGCCAACATCAACGCCCTCCGCGAGTCTGAGATCACTTTGGGCTGCAATACTGCAGGCACTGCCTACTGCCCGAATGACTCGGTCATCCGCGCCCACATGGCAGCGTTCCTGCGGCGTGGCCTCGAGGATGACTACCCAATCTATCCGTAGGGCGATCGCAGCCAACTAGATTGTCGAAGCCTTTTTTTCGTTCCGATGTACTGGATTCGCAGCTTTCGGCTCGGTGATCAACGTGCAAGACCTATTCAAACGAAGGAACACCCTCGGCCAAACCTGCTGTGGCCCGGCGTGGCCCAAGACTCTCTAGAGAAGCCTTGCCAGACGCGCAGGAACCCCCGCTGAGCGGGGGTTCCTGCTTTCGCAGCCCCGACCGGATTTGAACCGGCGTTTCCGCCTTGAGAGGGCGGCGTCCTAGGCCCCTAGACGACGGGGCCGGTTGCGAATGATCGGATCATCGATCCGATCGCTCGGGGGAGAGGAATCGAACCTCTACCAACAGGTCCAGAACCTGCCGTGCTGCCGGTTACACCACCCCCGAAGGGCACCTCAAAGATAGCTGAAGTATCGGGTCGACCTCAAGAGCGCCCCATTGATTTGTTGCTACCAACCGCCACCGCTCTCGATCAGGCTAGATCAAATGCTCTTGACGCTTCGCCATGGGTTACTTGTCTGCCACCTCGAAGGCTCCAAGACCCTCAAATGACCGCCACATCCGGAGGCTGGCGACAGATATTGTTGGCTGTTCTGATGCCTTGTGAGTGGTAGCCCCGACGGGATTCGAACCCGCGTTACCGGCTTGAAAGGCCGGCGTCCTAGGCCGCTGGACGACGGGGCCACGAAGGGTGAATTCTAGCCACGGCCTGGAGCCCGGCCGCCACCTATGCAATCAATCGGGATCGGCGTCCAACCGGTCGAGCGCAGCTCGAAGGCGACCGATCGATTGCTCTGCGCCGAGGGCAGCGAGACTCTCGAACAGAGGCGGGCTCACGTTCGAGCCGGTGATCGCCACCCTGATCGGCTGAAGACCCTTGCGAGCGTTGAGATCTTCTGCCTCCAGCATCGCCCTCAGGACCCGCTCGATCGCCGAGATCGACCAATCGCCAAGATCCTGCAAACCATCGATGGAAGCAGCCAGGGCCCTAGGAGCATCCGCCTTCATGGTCTTGTTCCACGATCTCTCGTCGTAGTCGACCTCGCCCACGAACAGGAACCGCACCTGGCCGGCTATCTCGGACGTGAATTTCACGCGCTCCTGGACCAAGGGCAACATTTCGGCCAAGACCGCCCGTTCGTCGCCTTCCAGATCCCGACCAACATCGTCCTCAACTGCCGAGACCGCCTGCGCCTCGAATTCGGCTGGGTCCATGGCTCTCAGATACATGCCATTCATCCAGGACAACTTCTCGGTGTCAAAAACGGCCGGATTCTTGGAAACATCCCCAAAATCGAAGGCCGCCACAGCTTCGTCCCTGGTGAAAATCGTTGTGTCGGCGTCCAACGACCATCCGAGCAGGCTCATGTAATTGAACAACGCATCCGGTAGAAAACCCTGCTCGCGGTAGGCCTTCACAGAATTATCTCCATGGCGCTTGGACAGCTTCTTGCCGTCTGGCCCGAACAGCAACGGGAGGTGCGCATATGTTCTGGGCGCGGCACCCATCGCTTCGGTGAGGATGATGTGTTTCGGAGTGGAGGAGAGAAGATCCTCTCCCCTCGCCACATGGCTGATTTCGTAGTCGACGTCATCGACCGACGAGGCCAGATGGTAGGTAGGGCTTCCGTCGGAGCGCAGCACGACGAAGTCGTCGACAGCGTCACCCTCGAACCGCATCTCGCCACGTACCAGATCCACGAACTCGATCGACTTACTCACGTCGATATCCATGCGGACGACTGCTTTTTCGCCAGAATCGATCCGCCTGCGAGCCTCGTCCAACGAACCACCAGGGTTGCGGATCAGGGCGGCTGGGGCTCGGCCCGATTTCTGGGCGGTGGTGCGGAGCCGGTCCAACTCCTCTGAGCTCCGGAAGTCGTAGTACGCGAGACCTCGCTCAACAAGATCGGTCGCGACCGACCGATACCTGTCCAGACGATCGCTCTGTCGGTATGACCCGTGCAGACCGCCGACTTCTATGCCTTCGTCCCAGTCGAGGCCGAGCCAGCTGAATCCGGACAAGATGTCGTCCTCGTACTGGCGTTCGGACCTCGCCTGATCGGTGTCGTCGATCCTCAGGATGAAAACCCCGCCGTGGTGCCGGGCGAACAGCCAGTTGAACAGAGCGGAACGGGCGTTGCCAATGTGAAGCAACCCGGTTGGAGATGGGGCGATACGAACTCGAACGTTCACGGCGACACCACAGGGTTGTTCAGCGTGCCCAGTTGCTCGATGGAGACCTCGACTTCGTCGCCCGGTTCCATCGGTCCAACCCCGGCCGGCGTGCCGGTCATGATGATGTCGCCTGGCAGGAGGGTCGTGAACGCCGTGATGAACTCGACGAGTTCAGCCACCCCGAAAATCATGTCAGACATCGATCCGGACTGGCGGAGGTCGCCGTTGACCTTCACCTCGATCTGCTGGCCTTGCAGCGGATCGAACTCGGTCTCGATGGCGGGACCGATTGGACAGAAGGTATCGAATCCCTTGCCTCTGGTCCATTGGGTATCTGACTTCTGCAGGTCACGGGCGGTGACATCGTTACCAATCGTGTAGCCGAGAATCGAACCGGCGGCATCATCGGCTGCCACGTTCTTGGCCACCTTTCCGATGACAACGACCAACTCCCCTTCGTGCTGCAGATCCTTGGTCTGAGCTGGATAGATTATCGGTGCGCCTGGTCCGATGACCGATGTGGACGGCTTCCAGAAAACAACAGGAATCTCTGGAATTGGATTCTCGAGTTCTTTCGCGTGGTCTTCGTAGTTGCGTCCGACCGCGACCACTTTCGTGGGGAAGATCGGCGCCAACAATTTTGCCTCTGAGAACGACAAGACGACCTCGGTGGGCTCCCATGCAACCAGAGGGGTGCCTTCGTGGAGACGGATGCCCTCTTCCTCTACGCCCCCGTAGCGGATTCCTTCGTCGGTTTGTACACGAACGATCTTCATGGGCTCTCCGTCAGGCTTGCCGGAAACCGCCAGCCTAGATCGGCCGATCAGGTCCGAGTTCAGCCGACCAAGCTGGGTTGAGCGTTGAGCCGGGCCCGGATCCTCACTGGCGTGTCCATCAGCAATTCATCCGGTATATCCGCAAGGGCGGTTGCCCCGTTCCGCCACTCATGAGCCAAGGCATCCAGCCAAGCCTCACGTCTGGATGCCAGGTATTCGATCGTCGCCGGCTCCAGATCCTGGTTCCTCAACCCGAGAATCGACAAGGCGACGTTCACGTCGACCGGAACGGGAGCCCGCCCGTTGGCCGCCGCTCGTGCTCCGACCAGAGCGACGAGCAGCTCGTCGAGCGCGCCAGGTCTTGCACCCCGCTCGAAGTCCGAACCGGCGATGAGTCGGAGTGCCCAACCAGCATCGGGACCCGGCCTGCCGAAAGGACCATCGGTCGGAAGATCAGACGGCGACTTGATCTCACCTGGCCGGTGCTGGGACCAACGGGCCTCAGGCGCTCTCCCCAGCCGGGCTACCGGGCGTTCTGCCTCACCTATCGGGAGGTTCGGCTGTTGGCCCATCAGACGTAGTCCAGCCACTCTGAGTATTTTGAAAGCTTCCCGCCAACGGCGTCGGCGAACAGCTGTTGGGCGCGTTTGGTGATCGGCCCCGGCTTTCCGTCCCCGACCGCGCGGTCGTCCACTTCGCGAATTGGAGTGACCTCCGCGGCCGTCCCGGTCATGAACAGTTCATCGCAGTAATAGAGGTCAGAGCGGTGGATCGTCTTTTCGCGGATCGTATGGCCGTCGTCGCCAAGGAGTGTCATGACCGATTGACGGGTGATCCCATCGAGGCACCCCGCCGAGATGGGTGGCGTGTATACGACACCGCCTTGTACCAGGAAGAGGTTTTCACCTGATCCCTCAGAAATGGCCCCATCGGCGTTGAGCAGGATCGCCTCGTCATAGCCATTCTTGACGGCCTCCATCTTGGCGAGAACGCTGTTGATGTAGGTGCCGGTGGCTTTGGCGTTTGGGAAGGCATCATGGGAGAAACGACGCCACGACGAGACCTTCGTCGTGATTCCGTTGGCGATTCCGTCCTCGCCGAGGTAGGCGCCGAGCCGAAACGAAATGATCGAGGTGTGGATCGAGGAGCCCGCCGGATCGAGCCCGAATGCACCTAGCCCCAGGTAGACCAGTGGTCGGACATATCCGGATTCGAGTTCGTTCGCTGCGAGCAATTGTTTGGTGGCATCGCGTAGTTGATCCACAGACCAATCCAGGTCCATCCGATACGCCTTGCACGATCGATGAAGACGCTCCATGTGCTCCCGAAGACGGAATACCGCGGTGCCCCCCTCTGCCTCGTATGCGCGGATCCCCTCGAAGACGCCGGTCCCATAGTGGAGAGCGTGGGTCAGGACATGCACATTGGCTTCATCCCAGGGAACCTGGGCTCCATCCATCCAGATGTACTTTGCGGGCTCCATGTAGACATCATACGGGGTCCAGCCCAATCGCGAACTCACGACTTCGGGCGAAGCGTGACCTTCTAACCTCACTCCATGGCTCGCCTGCTCGCCTCGTGGTTCGGGTCCGGTCTGGTCTTGCGGCGCCTACGTGGTGTCGACGATGGATCGGGCACCGTCGGAGCCGCCCTGGCCATGGTGATCGTCTTCGCGCTGATGCCGGCCGGCTGGGTCGCTCAACTCGGCGCGGCGCTGATAGTGAGCGCCCTTTCTGTCTGGTCTTCCCAGCAATTTGCCGACGAAGGCGATCCTGGCTGGATCGTCATCGACGAGGCCGCAGGTGCCATGGTCGCCACAATCGGTCTCGGGGTCTTGCCTGCCTTCGTAGCATTCGCAATATTCCGGATTGCAGACATAACCAAACGCTTCCCCGGCGTCGCATACGCCGAACGTTTCCCAGGCGGATGGGGCATCACCGCCGACGATCTGGTTGCGGGAGGTTGGGCGTTGGCTGCCGGCTGGCTGCTGCAGTCCCTGATCTGACCGGAGGCGTCTTCTTCACGCGCCTCCGCAGGCGGCTCAGTTGACCCTGTTCGCGGAGACCTCACCACGTAATTCTTCGATGACCGCGGCCGCGACGTCTGTGCCTGCCTTGTCCTGAGCCTCGGCCGTCGATGCTCCCAGATGGGGAGTCAGGACAACTTGTGTCAGACCGAAAAGTCGGCTTTCGGTGAGCGGCTCGCTCTCATACACGTCTAGACCCGCTCCCCCGACCTGCCCGGACTCGATCGCATCCGCCAATGCTTCCTCGTCAACTATGCCGCCTCGGCTGGCGTTGATGATTCGCACACCTGGTTTCATGATTGCGAAGGCCTCCGCCCCCAACATTCCCGCCGTCTCGGTAGTGCGTGGCAGATGCACCGTGATGAAGTCGGCGACGGCATACAGATCCTCGAGAGCTTCCACCGGCGCCATCCCTCGCGATCGGATGGTTTCCGAGTCGAGATAAGGGTCGAAGCCGACCGGATTCATCCCGAATGCCGCAGCCCGCTGCGCCACCAGGCTGCCGATCTTGCCGGCACCTATCACTCCGATCGTCTTGCCGTACAACTCGGTTCCTACGAAGCGGGCCCTGTCCCAGACCCCGCTTCTGGTCAATGAGTCTGCCGTTGCGATATGGCGAGCCTGGGCGAGAATCAAGGCCATGGCCAGTTCCGCTGCCGAAATGATATTCGCAGTTGGAGCGTTGACGACCACCACCCCTCTTTGTGCCGCTGCCTCCAGGTCGACATTGTCGACTCCGATTCCTGCTCTTCCGACGACTGACAACCGTGGTGACACGCTGAGCATCTCTGCATCGACACTCGTGGCGGACCGCACAACCAAGGCGTCCGCTTCCCCCACCCTGGCCAATAGATCTTTTCTGTCGACGTCGATCGCGATGTCCACCTCTCCGTGTTCGGCGAGCATCGATATCCCGGTCTCAGCGAGCTTTTCTGCAACAACGATTCGGTAAGTCATGGGCAACGAGTGTGGTCGGCCTCCGACTCCGATCCAAGCCGGCACCATGAACCGAAGACGACAGGTGAACCTATTGGGCAGGTGGTGCGAGTGAAGGTATGAACGCTTTGCAGGGAGTCCAGAGCCATGGCCAACAATTCAATCACATTCAAAGTCAGGGCGGGGGCGGCAGCCGCAGTTCTGCTGCTATTGGTAGCCGGAGTAGCCATTGCGAGCGGGGCTACCTCTTCGCAGTCGCTGTTCGCCGGCGAACAAACGGCCCCATGCCCAACGGACTCAACGATTCCGGGTGCGCCGATCGATGATCCGGAGGTAACCGACCAGACGATCCCCTGCCCAGATTTTTCAGATCCGAGCGGAATATCGACGACCACTCCCAACGATGACGACCGTCCAGACGATGGGGCGTCCACGACCCGCCCACCACGGGATTCCGATCCGACCTCGCCCACCACCAGACCGCCGGGATCTGACGAGGACCGAAACACGGCGAGAGACGGTGAGAACAAGGAAATCAAAGAAGCGCTTGCCATGTACAAGACGGCCCTGCAGGATTGGGGACGGTGCCTCAGGGAAGGTGGCTCGTGTGGCGACGCCCCTACGCCGGCCGATTCCGGGATTACGCCAGAGTTCATCGAGACCTTGTCCGAGCGAGCCCAACAGGCCGTGTCGAACTTGGTTGCCAAAGCCGAACAACGAATCAATTGCATGGCGGCCCGTGCCGAGGGCGGCGAGAGCACTGACTGCGTCCGGCCAGATGGTGAAAAAAACCGCGCCGATCGGGCGGACCGGCCAGAGCGCGACGGCGAACATGAGCACCGCGACCGTGGCGACCGAGGGGATCGTGGCGACCGAGGGGATCGTGGCGATCGTGGCGATCGTGGCGATCGTGGCGACAGATCCAAGGACCGATCGAGCGGCGGAGACGCCTAAAACTCCTCTCTGCGGACTGCGGACTGCGGACTGCGGACTGCGGACTGCGGACTGAGGACTGCGTATCCCTACGCCGGTCTCACGAGCTCAGTCGGCTGGTCTATAAATGTCATCTTCATCAAAAAGGCTCCGATTGAGCTCCGACAACCCAGCGGGCGCTCCATCGATTAGCCATTTGGCGAAATCGGCAGCGGCAGCGGTGCGGCCCACCACCAGCGTTACCCGATACGGATTGAGCAGACCTGGGCCGGCTGACACATCAAGGACTTGCAGGTCGAGTTGATCGGCCGCGGCGACGAACGAACCACGCTCAGACAGTGTGATTGCCAAACGCTGGTCAGCGACGATGAGGGTCAGACCCATGCCTTGACCCGTCTTTCGATACCACGGCTCACCACCCGGATCGATGCCGGCTGCGTTCCAAAGCTCGACTTCTCGCTCGTGGGTCCCAGATCCGTCTCCCCGGCTGACGAACTCCAACTCGCCGGCGGCGATCTCGATCAGAACGTCTTCGATCGTTCCCCTCAATCTGTCCTCGAGGGCTGGGGGACCGACTAAAACAAACTCCGAGGTGAAGGCGATTTCGCTAAGTTCGGCGAGACCGTCTGCCAGGAATGCCTCCTCGAGAGCCGGGGCGTGGGTAACCAGCACATCTGCTGCCCCTCTCCTCCCCAGCTCCAACACCTGCGCGGAAGCCTCACCCACCACCGAGACATCTACCCCTGGGTTCGCCGACTCATACTGGTCGGCGAGCGCGTCCATGAGCCCCGAGTCGACAAGGCTGGTACCGGCCGCAACCACAACCCGCTCACTACCTGGTCCACCGCACGCCACGAGAGCGACCATCGCCGCTACGCCAACGATCCGGATCGACCTCAATCGCCACCCACTACCCGCACAGCGGTCGCTTTGACGGAAACGACAACCTCCGCCCCTGACGCCATATCCAAGGCTTCCGCCGCCCCTGGGGTGACAATCGCAACAACGGGGTGTCCAACGTCGATCACTACTTCAAGCAGCCGTCCGAGCCGGCGAACGGCTCGGATCCGCCCGGTCCAGCTATTGCGGGCAGAACCAACCCCGCTACCAGATGGCAGAATCGTCACAGTCTCTCCGCCAAACATGGCACGAGCCGAACTACCAATGGTCGCTTCGCCCAAACCCCAAACCCTGAGATCACCGGCGTCCACAGACACCAGGTTTCCATCTACTTCGGCGGCCTCGCCGACCAGTACATTGGCCACGCCGACCACCCCCGCAACGGATTCGTCCACCGGTTGAGCGAAGACGTCGGCCACTGGCCCTCGCTGGACAATGCGCCCGTCCAACATGACAGCCATCGCGTCACCGAGGATCGCGGCGTCATCTCTGTCGTGAGTCACGATGACGGCGGCCCGGCGCCCAAGTCTGCGACGAATGATGCCGGCCACCTCGGCTCGATCGCGCAGATCGACCGCCGCCAAAGGCTCGTCAAGCAGCACAATCTCCTCACTCCTCGCAAGGACCCTGGCAATCGCCACACGTTGGGCTTCGCCCCCGCTGAGTTGCCTCGCCTGCAATCCCAGATCAGTCAATCCGAGTTCTGCAGCGACGGCGCGCGCCAAGACCGTACCTTCGGAACTCAACCCAAACTCGAGATTCTCACGCACTGTTCCCCTGAACATCCAAGGCGCTTGTGGCAAGTAGGCGGCGGCCGGAACGGGGGCCTGCGCGATGATCCCGGCCAGGACCTTGATGAGGGTCGATTTCCCAGCACCGTTCGGTCCGAACAGAACGAGCTTTTCCTGCTCAGCGAGGCGAAAACCCTCAACATCGACTCTTGGCGCACCTGTCGGATATCGCACATCTAGTTCGAGGAGCGCACTCACTGTGCCGAGTCCTTGAACTGCAACCAGGTGATTCCGGCGTTGACGACGAGGGCCATCCCAAGAAGTACGAAACCGAAGGCCAACGCTTGTCCGAACTGTGCCTGGCGGGTTTCTTGCACGATTGCGGTAGTCAGCACTCGGGTCTCGCCTCGAATGTTGCCTCCCACAATCAGTACGGCGCCAACCTCGGAGATCACTCTTCCAAAAGCTGCCGCCACCGCTCCTCCGACCGCGGGCCACACCTCTCGAACCGCAACGGCACCGCGCCTCCACCGCGGCAGGCGAAACGCTGCCAACTGTTCCTTGGCAGCCGGAGGCAGGCCGCCTACCGCGGCCGCGGTCAGTCCAACTGCGATGGGGATGGCCAGCGTGGCCTGAGCCAGAACCATCGCCGGTGGCGTGAACAGCAATCCCCATGACCCAAACGGACCACCCCGCCACAAGAGCAACAACAGAACCAGCCCTGCCAGAACCGGCGGCATACCCATCGCGGTGTTGACGAGGACGGTAATCGAGCGTTTGGCACGGAACTCGCCAAGACCAAGGACCGTACCAAGAGGTATGCCAACGAGGACCGCGATTCCTGTCGCTACAAGGGCGATCCAAGAGGTCAACCAGACAACTGCGCCCAGGTCCCCTCCCAGGCCGCCGGAGAGCGCTTCCAGCGCATCCCGAAGGACTTCTAGGACAAAGCCCATCTCAGGCGCGAATGTTGAAGTACCAGAACCAGGCGGCCGCACCGGCTATCGCTGCAAAAAGGGCGAGCTTGAAAACCTTCTTGACCATCCACCAGACGACGAGGGCGGTCGCTCCGAGAGCGATCACCAGCGAAGAATTCTCGGCGAAAGCGTTGCGAGCGGTCTCTACAGCACCTGACGTTTGAGCAAGAATCGTGTCGAACATGGGTCAAGCTTAGAACGATGGCCGTCAGACGAGCGGACAGCGAGCCTTAGCCTGAATCCACCGCACGGATTGGCTCCTCGCCCGCCTCGCCACTCATCGCAAGGACTTCTCACGCCTGGCCCCTCTCACAGACGGTGAAAGCGGAACAACCCAGAATCTCACCATCAGCATGCCCCACCGGGCGACTCGCCTCCCCAAGTCTGGATCCAGGCTAAGTGGTGGATCCAGGCTTAGGAACAAGTGGCGTTGCGCAGCCGACTTCTCCCACCAGTTGACTCCGAAACCGTCAGTCAGCAAAAACGGCCGCGGTCAGCCTGGGGACGACGATATCTGCGCCTGAGAGACTTTCAACCGGAAAAAACGACCGGTCGACTGCTATCACCCGCATTCCGGCAGCCCGCGCCGCGGCAATTCCGATTGGTGAGTCCTCCACTGCCAGGCACTGCTCCGGTGGGACATCGAGTCCGGCCGCCGCAGCCAGGTAGAGATCCGGGGCGGGTTTCGCGTTGGCCACCTCGTCGCCGGCGACCACGAATTCGAATCGGTCGGCGAGGCCGGTCGTCCCAAGAGCAATGTCGAGGCGTTCGCGAGGAGAAGAAGACGCCACTGCCAGTCGGGTTCGCCCCTTCAGATGGTCCAGCACGTCGACGGCATCCTCGAACGACTGAAGGTGGGAATCGAAGAGTCCATACATCTCGGACGAGACTGCTTGCCAAAAATCTTCAAAGATCGGGAGGTGCCCGGCGTCCAAGGCGGCATGGGTATCCCGCTCAGACAAGCCCGTCAGCTCCTGAATCTGGGCGTCTGATATCTCAACGCCGTGAGGCGCCGCCGCCCGACGCCAGGCCGTCCATGACAGGGTTTCGGAGTCGACCAGGACCCCGTCGCAATCGAAGATGATGGGTCGCATTCTCAGTCGGACAGGCGCGTCTGGAGAAGGCTTGTCACGATCTTGGGGTCGGCCTTGCCCCCTGTGAGTTTCATCACCTGACCGACAAAGAAGCCGATCAGTTTCTGTTCGCCTGAAGTCAACCGGGCGAACTCATCTGCGTTATCAGATATCGCCTGCTCAACCGCCGCCTGCAGGGTTCCGGAATCTGAAACCTGGAGCAGGTCTCGATCCTCGGCAACCTCGCCAGGACTCCCTTCGCCGTCAAGCACTCCGGCCAGGACCGCCTTGGCCGCGGAGGTTGAGATCGTGCTCGCCTCGACCAAGCCGACCAGTTCGACGAGATCGGAAGTACTCAGAGCCGAATCTGACAGCGACTGATCGTTGCGACGGAGGGCGGCGACGACTTCGCCGGTCAGCCAGTTGGCGATGCTCGGCGGCGTACCGCCGGCGGCGACCGCCCCCTCGAACATCTGGACCAGATCAGGTTCCGAGCCCGCCACCAGAGCCGCCTGGTATTTGTCCAATCCCAATCCCCTGTACCTCTTCCTCCGGTCGACAGGAAGCTCTGGTAGCTCGCCGGCAATTCGATCCTGCCAGTCTTGATCGATCACCATCGGCACCATGTCAGGCTCGGAGAAGAAGCGGTAGTCGGAAAACCCCTCCTTGACCCGCCCACTCCTGGTGACCCCTGCATCCTCGTCCCAGTGGCGAGTCTCCTGGACGATGCGCCCTCCGCCATCCAGCACCTGGGCTTGACGGATCACCTCGTGAGCGATCGCCCTCTCCATCGACCGGTACGAATTCATGTTCTTGATTTCGACTTTGGTGCCCAAGGCAGTCGTCCCTGAAGGTCGGACCGAGATGTTGGCGTCAAAACGGATCGACCCCTCCTCTAGCTTTGCGTCAGAAACACCCAGGCTCACGATGACCGCCCGCAACTCCAGTCCGTAGGCTCGCGCCTGGGCCGCCGATCGAATTTCGGGCTTGGTGACTATCTCCACCAAAGGGACGCCTGAGCGGTTGAAGTCGAGCAGCGAGTACTCGGCCGAGGTGATCCGCCCGTCGCCACCCATGTGGTTCGACTTGCCGGTGTCCTCCTCCTGATGGACCCGCTCGATGCCCACCCTGCCACCGGCTTCGCCATCGATATCAAGAAACCCGTCCTCGCAGACCGGCAGATCGAACTGGGAGATCTGATAGTTTTTTGGAAGGTCGGCGTAGAAATAGTTCTTGCGGTGAAAGATCGTGTGCTCGGCAATCGAGCAGTTCAAAGCGAGCCCGATCTTCATGATCATGTCGATCGCCCGACGGTTCGGCACTGGCAAGGCGCCCGGCAGGCCGAGACAGACAGGGCAGGTCACCGTGTTGGGGTCTGCGTCAAAGTCTACGGGACACCCGCAGAACATCTTTGATTCGGTTTCGAGCTCGACGTGGGTTT
>CALCCX010000092.1 GCA_937900165.1 uncultured Acidimicrobiia bacterium
CCACACCTACCGATGTGACCGTCCCGGCCGCCGCAGTAGGCGCCAGAGGTGCCTGCTCCCATTCCGCTACCGCATTGAACGTCAAGGACCGACCCAACCGACCTTCGGCTACCTCAAAGATCACCCGCTCCGCCACCGCCGCCAACGGATCCTGAGGTGAGATGAGAGCTTGCCGACTGGCCCACCAGCCAGCGCCAACGGCCAAAGGCAACAACAGCGACACAACGAAAATGCCAAGGATCCGGCGACGACGTGAGAACGCGTCCACGGCAGCCCCCGGCGGCTGCCCAATCGGAGGTTGCTCAGCATTTGTCACAGCGACCTCCGCTCCTTCCGACTCGGCTGGTCCTTGTTCAGACGAGCATATACGAGACTAGTCCGCAGATCTATCTGTCGGATTGCACGCCGATTTGCTTGACACAATCGACCCCATATCCTAAGGTCGTTTTGAGACCACCTACCAGGGGGGATATCGAGAAAACTCTTCTAGAATACGGCTCTTCTTTGCACCCGAGACGGGAGCAAACCACACTGGCGCCGGACCCCGCTTCAGCGAGAACCAAGGCCCGACGCCCGTTCGAGAGGACCATAGTGACAATTCGTCTTCGTACAAGAATCGCCTACGGACCCGCAATTTCAACAACGGGCACTGCACCCACGCTCAGTTCTATGCAAAGAGCGCCAAGGCATGCTCGGGTTAATCCAATCTATAGGACTGTCATGGTGTCAGCATTGGCCTTTCTTTTTATCTTTGCTTTGGCTGCTGTGCCTGCACAGGCAAGCCATGACCCCTACCACTGGTCACTTCCTTGGAGCCGGACCTGTTCTTCGTCCCAGACGCTGGGCAGCTTCGGGAAAGGGTACTACTGGCAGCTCCATTTGCATGGCTCCGAAAGCGTATACTTCAGCTATTCCGGCCGCCAAGGCAAGTCCGCATACTATTGGGGACACACGTCCGGTTCGGGAATAGTTGATTCCATCAAGACGTCGAACGTATTCGGATTGTGTCTGAGCTAACGCAGGTGTCGGAGTGAAATTACACAGACGTGCTGCGGCTTCCGTCGCGTGGGTCCTGCTGGCTGCAAGCTGTTCTGGGTTGCCCACGAGTAGCGCGGATCCAGCTTCGAGTACCTCAACGACGTCCAGTCGCTCCAGGTTAGAACCGTCGCCAGGTTCTACCCTGCTGGACGGTAGCCCTGCCCCGGACGAAAGCGAGCTAGCCGACTATGAGTTCATGGTGGGCTGTCTTGCCGATAGCGGCTTCCTGGCGGAGTACGACCCCTTGTCGGGAGGGCTCACAATCGACGCAGGCGGTCAACAAGAGGCGCTGACTGACGCCATAGTCGAATGTCGCATAGAAAATGACCAACCGGTTGGGGCACCGACAGATGCCTACCTGCGCGACTATTACCCATATCTCGCCTCGCTCTACGTGTGCCTTGTACAGAACGAACTTCCCGTTCCCGAGATGATCACCGAGGACACTTTCCTCGCCAGGGGTGGAGAGTGGCACCCCTACGATCTCATTTGGTTGGCTTCCGCCGGAGGCGGGCCGACCGGTACAGAGGATCTGAGAACTGCCAACGCCTTGTGCCCAGACGATTATTAATGTTGTTGCAACAGCGAGCGCGAGTCGACCGCCCCCTTCGAACAGAGTTCGCGGCGCCTTCGTGCGGAGGATTCATCACGATGTCGTGATGGCAGACCCCTTTTTCACCCTCCAGCAGTTCGAGGAACGCGAAACCACGTGTCCTCAGGACATCGGCTACCTGGTTCCTGCACTGGGATTGGACTGACAGATTCCGCACCACCCGCACACAATCGCTCTGGTGACCTGCTCAGCCGAGCTTCTTGCTGATCGCTTCGGCGGAACGCAACGCCATGCCGTCTGCGCCTGCAGTGGTGAATGGGCGTGGTTTGGATTCTTCGACCTCGGTGAGCAGGTCTGACACGAGTCGGGTTCGAAGATCGGAAGAGCACACCTGA
>CALCCX010000093.1 GCA_937900165.1 uncultured Acidimicrobiia bacterium
GGCCACAACTTGGCGAAAGGTGCGTCGCCCGATCGAATGATGGCCGAGATTCTCGGCAAAGAGACCGGCTACTGCAAGGGCCGGGGTGGCTCGATGCACATTGCAGCGTTCGAGACTGGGAGTCTAGGAGCCCTGGCGGTTGTCGGGTCTGGAATCCCGATTGCGGTCGGTGCGGCGCTGGCCTTCCAGATGCGGGGAGAAAACCGGGTAACCGTTCCTTTCACCGGTGATGCCGGCACCAACACCGGTAGCTGGCACGAGAGTCTCAACATGGCGTCGGTCTGGAAACTCCCAGTCATATTCGTTCTCGAGGACAACAAATACGGTGTGTCCACCCACATCCGGGAATCCACCAATATCGACGATCTCTCGATTCGCGCCAGTTCCTACGGGATACCTGGGGTACTTGTGAACGGTTTCGACGTGCTGGCGGTCTATGCGGCGGCCACCGCGGCCGTGGCCAGAGCGCGGGCGGGGGAAGGACCCACGTTGCTGGTCACCGAGGCCTATCGGTTCGAGGGCCACTATTCAGGCGAGCCGGAAGTCTATCGAGACCGTTCCGAGGTAGCCGAGCAGCGGAAACACGATCCGCTGCCCCGTTTCCGACAGGTCCTGATCGACAGCGGAGTCGCATCCGAAGCCGAACTGGACGATGTCTACTCGTCTGTGAAAGACGAAATCGTGGCGGCGATCGAGTTCGCCAAGGCAAGCCCGGAACCCGATCCGAGCACCCGCCTGGACTACATCTACGCATAGGAAACACACATGGCAACGATTGATGCAACTTCACTGGGTGCTACCGCTCCGACGATGTCGCCTGATCTCATCAGGCAGGTAGCTGATGACGTCCCGTCCCAGGAGATCAGCTATCAGGAGGCGATCCGCGAGGCCCTTCGCGAGGAGATGGTGCGCGACGAATCCATCTTTCTCCTCGGTGAGGACATCGGCGTGCACGGCGGGGCGTTTGGCGTGACTCGTACGCTCTTCGACCAATTCGGCCCAGAGAGGGTACGTAACACCCCGATCTCGGAAGCCACGATTGTTGGCGCCGCGACCGGAGCGGCGCTGGTCGGGATGAGGCCGGTAGCCGAGATCATGTTTGTCGATTTCTCGGGGTTGGCAATGGATCAGATCGCCAACCAGGCAGCCAAATTGCGATTGATGACCGGTGGACAGGTATCGGTACCGTGGGTGCTCCGCATGCCTCAGGGCGGCGGTGCCGGCAAGAGCACGGCTGCTCAACATTCCCAGAGCCTGGAGGTTTGGTACGCCCACATTCCGGGTCTCAAGGTCGTTCTCCCCTCCACACCGTACGACGCCAAAGGATTGCTGAAAGCGGCGATCAGGGATGACAACCCGGTGATCTTCTTGGAACAGAAGTTCCTGTACTCGTTCAAGGGTCTGGTGCCGGACCATGATTACGTGATTCCACTCAGCCAGTGCGATGTGAAACGATCCGGGACCGATGTGACGGTCGTCGCTTCTGGGTACATGGTCTGGCATGCCATGCTCGCAGCCGAAGTGCTGGCCGGCGAAGGCATTGACGTTGAGGTCGTCGATGTTCGAACGATCAGCCCGCTCGATGAGGAGACCATCGGCTTGTCGGCGCGCAAGACGGGGAGGGTGGTTCTGGTCGCCGAAGCATCCCGGTCCTATGGACCGACAGGCGAGTGGTCCATGGTTGTCATGGAGAGGGCATTTGACTACCTGCAGGCCCCGATTATTCGACTCACCGGTCGAGACACCCCTATTCCGTTCGCGGACAGTATCGAGGCCGGCGTGTGGCCGGAGTCATCTGACATCCTCAGCGCTGTGCGCTCGGTGATGGCGTGACCGGAGCAAAGCGTCATCATGGCTAGATCGGAAGAGCACACGTCTGAACTCCAGTCACACTGATATATCTCGTATGCCGTCTTCTGCTTGAAAAAAAAAAAATATATTTTTCTCTTCTTCTTTTTTCTCTCTCTTTCATATATCTATTCTTCTCTCTTCTACTATTCATACAAC
>CALCCX010000094.1 GCA_937900165.1 uncultured Acidimicrobiia bacterium
TGCGCGGTGCGGCGACGGTCTTCGACCCTGACCATGCGAGCTATTTCCGTGAGCGCAACCTGCGGAAGAGCTCGTTGGCCAGGCACAGGTCCGTCGTGCAGCCTGCCTTCTAGAATCGAGGATGCGACAGAGGGTGATCCGCTCCGTACACTCTACAGCTGGGTCAGTTGGAGAGCTGGCCTTTGATTAGGCTTGAGCCGTATGAAGGGAAACTTTCACGTACGGTTCTTAGGGGGGCCCAGGGCTGGCAACAGCCCGGGCCTACCCGGTGGCGGCATTGCGAACCAATGAGCCAAACGCACGCTGTGGCAGTCGTCGTCGAGGCTGATTTCGCTGATCGACTCCTTTTGCTCTCGAACCGAACGCATATCTGGATTTGCGCGACGCCCGAGAATCGTGCAGCCGCTGAGCGCATTTGGCAATCTAGGCCTTCCTTTGGGGAGCCCTTCATGCTGACAACCTTCCAGTTTCGATCCGAAGCTCGCGCGGATGAGGTTGCCGCGGACGAGCTGGAGGCGATAGAGCATGGTGTTTCCACCGCTCTGGATCTCCTGGCCCCTGGGGGCAGGTGTGTGACGATCTCTTACCACTCGCTCGAAGACCGAATCGTCAAGAGGGCGTTCCGGCGAGGAGCAGGCCGGATTGATGTCGGTCGGCTCCCTGTCGAACCGGAGGTGACCCTGATCGAACTGACCCGCAAACCGGCCTGGCCGACAGACGACGAGGTGCTGGCGAACCCAAGGGCTAGAAGCGCTCGCCTGCGCGCAGTGGAGAAGGTGGCATGACGGTCCAGCCACTGCGCTCCTCCGGCGCCGGCTCCTCGCCCCTCAGGGTGGTCAAGGGCCGCCGAATCGGCCGACCCCAGGTCGGTGTCTGGGCGGTGTATACGGTCGTGGCCGTCGTTGCTTTCTTCGCTTTGATCTACTCGAGGACCGCCCTGGACCGGTCTGCGATCGAGCTACAGGCCGTGAACGAACAGATCGCCGAGGCCGAGAACACGTTCCAGCAGCCCAGGCTCGAAGTCGCGAGGCTGGGGTCTCCTGACCGGATTGTTCCAGCAGCCGAAGAGCTTGGGCTGGCTTATCCAGAAGAAGTACTACCTGTGGCGGCCGCTGGCGTTGTGTCCGTCGAACGCAATGACCTAGAGCAACGATGGGCGGAAGTGAAGTCTGTGCTGAGTGCGTCGCCATGACGCATATAGAGAGCGCGTTCTCCTCACGGCCCCCGGTTCTCAGACCCGGCCCGGGCCGTCCCGATGCCGTCCGAAATGACGGACGACGTCCAAGGGTGGTTCCGGGGCAAGCAGCGAGCTGAGAATGGCGCGCCAAGCCCGTCGACTGGCCAGCCCGATCGACGCCCGTCTTCTGGTCATGGGACTCGTGTTCTTGCTCGCCTGGGGCGCGATTGCGTTTCGTTTGTTCACGGTCCAGGTGGTCCAAGCCGCGGAATTCAGCGAACGGGCCCTTTCTCAGCGATTGATCACCCAGGAACTGGCCGCCGATCGTGGGACGATCTTCGACCGGCAAGGCAGAGCACTGGCGGTCAGCATCGACGCAACGACCATTTACGCCAATCCACAACAGATTGCCGATCCGGCTACAACCGCTCGACTGCTTGGCGGAGCTCTGGGGCTCGACATCGGTGAGCTGGAAGAAGACCTTCGTTCCGAAGGTTCATTCGTATTCGTGGCTCGCCAACTCGAATATGAACTCGCCCAGAAGGCCCGAGATCTCACGGCGGACTTTTCTCTTCCGGGTATTCATTTTGTGGACGAACCCAAGCGGGTCTATCCGTCCGGGAGCCTCGGAGCCCACGTTGTCGGCTTCGTGGACATCGATTCGATCGGTATCGAGGGTCTCGAGGCAGAGTACGAGGAGTTGCTGGCCGGAGTGCCGGGCCAGGTTCTATACGAAGGAGATGTGAACAACCGATACATCATCCCAACCGGAAAATACGACGAAGTGTTGGCGGTACCCGGGTCTGATCTGGTAACAACGATCGATCGTGAGGTCCAGTTCGCCGCAGAGCAGGCATGTTCCAGTGCGATTGAACGGACTGAAGCGGCTCAGTGCACGATTGTGGTGATGGATCCAGACACGTTTGAGATACTCGCGTTGGTTGTCGCTCCAACCTTTGACCCCGGCAACCGCGGTGCCATCGATCCGGCTTCTGGTGTTCTCAACAACTCGGCTGTGCGGTCTCAATACGAACCGGGATCGACCCAAAAACTCGTAACCGTCGCCGCCGCGATTGAAGAGGGTGTCGTCGAGTGGGATACCGAGTACTTGGTGCCTGACCAAATCGAGGTGGTCGAGGGCGCGTGCCGTTCTGCCACCGACAACATCCTGGGTTGTTTTCAGGACGCGGCCCCGCATCCCGAACAGGTGATGACCGTCAAGGATTGCCTCACGGTGTCGTCCAACGTTTGCACGATAATGATCGAACAGGACCTTGGTCAGGCCCGCCTCGCCAGCTACCTCGACGGTTTCGGATATGGTGCCATCACCGGCATCGATTTCCCTGGCGAGCAATCTGGCAACGTCAACCTCCCGGCGGGGTGTCCCACCTGTGGAGCTTCTGCGGCAATCGGGTATTCGGTTTCTGTCACCCCTTTGCAAATGGCGACCGTCTACGCCACCGTTGCGAACGATGGCATCTGGCAAAGACCTTCTTTGGTTTCCTACCTGGTTGATGGCGCCGGCCAGCCCCAAGAGATCTCCGGCAGCTCCCGCGAGGTGGTCAGTTCTGCGACAGCCAGGACGATGCGACTCTTGTTGCAAAGCGTTGTCGAGTCCGGAACCGGTACGAGGGCGGCCATCGATGGCTATTCGGTCGGGGGCAAAACGGGCACGACCCGTCGGTTCGTTGAGGGTGAGGGATACACAGATGATGTTGTGGCCTCTTTCATCGGCATGGCGCCGATCGATGATCCGGAGCTGGTCATCGCGGTTGTCATAGATGCACCCCAGCTGGCTGCGTCCGGTGGTCTGGCGGCCGCTCCAGTCTTCGCCGAGGTCATGGAAAAGGCACTCCAGCAAATGGGGATCGGCCCCAATGGCTGATCCACTTACTGTCGCCGGCCTTGCCGATTTGGTCGCTGGAGAATTGCGGGTGGACCCAGAGGCGACGGTTGTTGACGTGACACATGACAGCAGGGCCGCTGGGCCTGGTGTGATGTTCGTCGCAATCCGTGGCTACCACACCGACGGGCATGCCTTCGCCGAGTCTGCGGCTTCGAGGGGAGCTTCCTTACTGGTGGACCGGTGGCTTGTCAGCGAGGCTCCCCAGATCAAGGTCGCCGACACCAGGGTGGCTCTCGCCACCGCCGCCGCAGCTGTTCACGGCGATCCGTCCAACAGGATGAGCGTGGTCGGGGTGACCGGCACCAACGGAAAAACGACCGTCACCTACATGCTCGAGTCCATTGTGCGATCGGCAGGTCTGAGGGTCGGCCGGATAGGTACGACCGGAGCTGCGATCGACGGCGTCGCCCTCGAGATTGCCAGGACGACGCCAGAGGCGTCAGATCTCCAGCGGCTGCTGAGGGAGATGGCCGATCTCGGAGTCGAGGTCGTGGCCATCGAGGTCTCGTCTCATGCGCTCGAACTGCATCGCGTCTCCGCGATCCACTTTTCTGTCGCGGCCTTCACCAACCTCAGCCAAGACCATCTCGATTTTCACGAGACAATGGACCTATTTCAAGGCCAAGGCGAAATTGTTCGACGGCAGAGCGGACCGCGCAGTTATATGGGTCGACGATGCAAAAGGTGCTGAGCTCGCCGCCTCGGCCGTCGGCGACGTCGTCACTGTTGGCTTGTCGAAGTCCGCCGAGGTCAGGGGCGTGGACCCGAGGCCCGGTCTGATGGT
>CALCCX010000095.1 GCA_937900165.1 uncultured Acidimicrobiia bacterium
ATACGAGATATATCAGTGTGACTGGAGTTCAGACGTGTGCTCTTCCGATCTCGACCTCTAGCAGTAGGCCTGCCTCGTCGGCGCCGATCAACATGGTCAGATCGTCGAGATCGAAGATTCGAATCGGATTGCGGTAGGCGTGCAGCATGTCGGTATCAACGATTCCGTGCCTTCAGGCACTCGCCACAACCACGGGATCCATTCCGTCAACTTAGCTTGATACTCGCCCTATGTCGCATGGCAGTCCGCGTTCAGCCCTGAGCTGGTTCGCATGAAGGAAACACTGGCCGCTCACCAACGTGTCGGGGCCGAGGGCCGTATGCCCGGTTGCCGGGCTCATTTCGATTTTCCTCGAGACGGCGGGAGGAGGCTCGGGCGTGAGAAAAAATCGATAAGCTCTGGAACGGCGGTGGGATCCACATCGAGGGAGTCGACAAACCGGGAGAAGTCCTCGGGGCCGAGCGCGACTCTCTGATCTTCGGCGAGCACGGCCTCGGCGCGAGAAACGGCGCTGTCTTCCACGAACGCAGATTTCGATGTCCCTAGTAGCGTGGCGGCTCTTCGCACCAAAGCATCGCTGCGAGACTTGACCCGAAAATTCCATCTGACGTCTCGTTGTATCGTGGCCATTGTCACTCCAGCTTCTCCACCCGTACACAGATTGTACGGACGTTCGTTAGTCGGCGGCCTTGTTTTCACCACCGGTGAGAAGTGGGCAGGCCCATGCGCTTCGAGCCTGTCTATCACGTTGTATGTGGGCGTATCACCAAAATCGTGATATGCACAGCGAAAGTGTGATAGATGGACCCGGTGAACAACCCTTGTACGCCTATGGCAGGTCAGCGGCAGCCTGAACTGGCCGGCCGGGAAGGACGAACTGGCCAAGTTCTCAGTCCTTCTACAGCCCTTGGAGCTGACGCGTTGAAGCGGTCTTCGAGCGTCTGCTGGAGGCTTATGGGAGGGGCCGATAGTATTGCCCCATCGAGCGCTTCTTACCCACCCTCCAGACGCTGAGAACGTCAACCGACGACCAACTCGACTCCGCCTATTCGTTGGCGATTGATTGGGCCAACAACCAAAAGAGCGTAGTGAACTCCGTGAACGGGGCAGTTGCTCGGGCGACCTTCATTCGAGAGGAGCTTCATCGCCGAGCGATGGAGCGCAGCGGAAAGCGGATGGAGCGACTCACCTGGGTGATCACCGGCCTCACGGTCCTCAACGTTGTCTTGGTGGCCGTGTCAGTTCTGTGAGCCCGCATCGCGGCTGTGGTCGGGGGTGGACGAGGGTCAGTGCACGATCGTAACTCCGAGGCGAATCACGTGTTGATCTCCGGGGAATCAATCGCTCCGATCCTATGTAACCTGCCTACCCAGAGTATTCTTGAGGGCGGATGGCTGGTGTTGACTACAAGGAGTTCCCTGCTGGCGGCAGGACGGTGATCTGGCGCTACATGGCCACCACCCGGTTCGCGCGGCTACTCGATGGCGAACTGTACTTTGCTGCGGCGCGGCAGTTTGACGATCAGTACGAAGGAGCGATCACGTCCTGACACCTGCCGAAGCACGCCACTACAGCGACCCCGACGCCGTAGCCGAACTTGATCGAGGCCTCGCGTCGGTTCACGAGGGGGACGTTCAGACGTTCAAGCTCCGCTCGCAAAACTCGTAGAAACCGACGAGGTCGCTAGAGGACGCTGACCACGACTGCGACGAGTTCGCCGACGAGTTGAAGACTGCTCAATGGTGGGCGGTCGGCTGGGCAGAACCGTAGGTAGGATCGATCGCAATTGGCCGGCACCGGCCACCCAGCGTCGCGGAGTCGACTTGTGAACGAAATCACCGGCCTCGGGGCCATCCGCAACCTCGATTACACGATTCTGCTCTGCGAAGACATTGAGCCAATGCGACGCTTCTACACCGAGGTCATGGGGTTCGAGATCCGCCACGAGATCCCCGGCAGGTGGGTCGAGTTCAAGGTTGGCTCATCCCTGCTCGCGTTGCGCCTCCGTGGTCGTCCTTACGACGGCCCCCGTCCCGTGCCGGGCACGGCTTCAGTTCAGTTCGCCTTCCGAGTGCCGCCGGGAGGCGTCGAGATCGCAGCCGCCCAGCTTGTCGAGCACGGCATCGATCTCCTCGAGCCGGTGACAGATCTGGAGCTCTTCGGGCACCGCACGTTGTTCTTCGCCGACCCCGAACACAACATCATCGAGATCTACGCCGAGATCTGACCGGCTAGGTCGGCTACTTGACTCTGTACCCGTGCGGAACGGTCAGCACGCCAGTAGCCGTGGTGGAGCACTTCTACCGCCGGGCCAACCGCTTCGGGGGTGAATCGCTCGGCATGAGCGTCGTCGTACAAGGCTGCCACCGCCGGTGTCAGATGCGAGTCGGGCGTGGAAAGATGGTCAGACGCAAGCACAGCGCAAAGTCCGGAACCCCGCCCAATGTTATGCCGTGATATCCTTACCACCGGACCAACGTAAGGAGCGACAACTGTGGATGCTGCAGCGAGAGTGACTTCAAAGGGCCAGGTAACGGTACCGAAGGTTGTCAGGGAGGCGCTTGGGATCAAAGAGGGCGACGAGATCGTCTTTCGGGTTGAGGGAAGCCGCGCTGTGCTAGCTCGGACGCAAGACTTTCTCGAAATCGCCGGCTCGATTCGGGTTCCTGCGGCCAAGCGCAATGTGGCGTGGGACGAGGTCATCCGCCGTACCCGATCGGATCGGGCTGCGATCCGAAGGTGAGCGCGTTCATCGACACGAACATCTTGGTTCGACACCTGACTGGTGATCCGCCCGACATGGCGGCTCGAGCGAGCCGGTTCTTGGCGTCGGAGAGCAATCTGATGTTGACGGATCTCGTGGTGGCCGAGACGGCTTATGTGCTTGAGTCTTTCTATGAAGCTCCTCGTGAACAAGTTGCAGGAGCAATTCGGTCGATGATTGCGTTCGACTCAATCGTTTGTGTGGATCCAGCGTTGCTGTTGCGGGCAATCGAGGTGTACGAGGTCGATCGGTTGGACTTTGCTGATGCTTACCTCGTTGCCTGCGCCGAAAGTACCGGGGTCGGCCGGATCGCTACGTTTGACCGGAGTATTGGTCGGGTGAGCACCATCGAGCGCATCGAGCCAGACTGACGGCTCGGCCGCCCCGCTAGGAAAGACGACACCGACAAACGCTGCGACTATTTCCAGGCCATCCGACGGTTTGTCATTCACACCGAGTCGTCGTAGGTGAAGTGGCGGCCTTTGGTTTTGAGGCGGAGTTGGCCTTTGATGATCTTGGCCAGGCCTTTTAGGTTGGCGGCTCGCCATGAGCCGCCTGAGGCTTCTGCCACCCATTGGCGGGCGGCGGCCTTGTCCTTGATCATTGGGTAGAGGTCGTCTGGGCGGTTGAAGCCTTCGAAGAAGCGGCTGGCGACCCCCTTGTCCCCGAAGGCTGAGATCAGGACAAGTTTGCCGATCGCGTCGAGCGGTTCGAGGAGCACGTTGTTGAAGTTGTAGGCCCGCCCGCCATGCTGTTCGTAGAAGCCCTCGTACGTTTCTTCCATGAAGGTCTCGTCGAGCGGTCCATCTCCACGATCCACGATCGCGTCCACGTAGTAGGCAGCCTGACGAGCGCCGCAGCCCCCACCCTGCCCACCGATCGGATCGAACGCGAACGAAGTGTCGCCTAGGGACCAGACCGCCCGTTTCGACTCTGTGTGGGCGACCGGTCGCCGAACCGTCGGTGCAACACCGCCGCGCAGCCAGCAGTGCGGATCGTCGTCCACGGGTTCGATGTCCTTGAGGGTCTCCCAGTCCCACGCCGCATACTGCTTGATGATGGCGCGAATCTTCTCGACCATCTCGTCGGCGGATTTCACCTTCCGGTAAGTATCGAGAGGGCTTGCTTCCTTCGCCTCGATGACGAGGTTCCAGCACTTGCCCTGGGTCTTGTGATAGAACGGCACCCAGAAGAACTCGCCGATGTCCCCGTAGAAGTTGAAGCCAACCGGTGTATGCCCCGGCACCCGGTTCGGGAAGCCGGTGCCGTCTGTCGCCACGTTCTTGACGATCGCCATCGCCAGATACCGCTTTGGCCCGTCATAGACACTGCGGGTTGCGTCACGCTCGAACATCGAAGCGAGTGTGCCCTTGCCCGTCGCCACCAACGTTAGGTCGTTCTCAGAGGCGATCTCGTCGAGACGCTCGGGCGTCACAGATTCAATCACGACGTTCGCGCCGCCGGATTCGAGCTGGGCCATTCGGGTCGACGACATCAACCGCACGTCCACCGCGTATCCCTTGCCCTGGTCGATTGGGCTCGACACCTCGACGAGTTCCTGGCCTACTTTTGGGCTGAAGTTGAGATGGATCGCATCTGCCGGCAGCGCCCGATCCTCGAACGTCTCGACACCGAGCCTGCGCTCGGCGGCGATCGTGTCCCCGAACAGAAACGCAGTGCCCGTCGGCGGCCCCTCATTCATGATCGCGTCGGCGGTCCGGTCGCTGTAGAGCGTCACTTCGTAGCCGGCGTTCATCAGGCCGACGGCCGCCAGCGTTCCGGCCTGACCTGATCCGACGATCGCTATACGTCTCACATACCCTCGTTTCTTGTTTTGGATTTCATGTGAACTTCGAGGCAACCATGAACCCTGAGTTGCCGCCGAGGCCCGGCCCTGGATGAGTTGACGCCCCGATGTGGAACAGGCCGTCTACCGGAGTCTCGTGATTCTTGGCCCCAGGGAACGGGCGCCACGTGAAAAACTGGTCGATCGTGCATGCGCCGGAGTACGGGTCGCCGCCAACCAGGTTCATGTTGAGGTCCTCGAGGCGAGCAGGTGAGATGACCTTCCGCCCCACGATGCTCGATTCGAGATTGGGTATATGGCAAGCTAGGCGTGCCTGGATGCGATCGGCGTAGGCTCTGGCGGTCACCTCGTCCCAGGCGCCGTCTTCGGGGACGACGATCTCGCCCGCCGCGTCTCCCTTGATTCTGGAGGGCAACTCCTGAAGTTGGACCCACAGGATCCATTGCCCCTCAGGAGCGCGGGACGGGTCGAGAGCGACCGGTTGGCCAACCACGATGGTCCCGGTTTCGGGGAGCAAACCCCGCTCTGCCTCGTTGACGGCCTTGGAGACGCCGTCGAGACCTGGTGTGACATGCACGTAAGCGACTTTGGCCAGCTCCGGATCAGGCCATTGTGGGGGAGCGTCCAGCGCGTAGTGGATCTGCATGGTCGCTCGGCCGTACCGGTATGCCAGACCCTTCGCTGTCTGGTCGCCGCCGTGGTTTGGGATGAGGCGACCGTAGAGCTGCGTCGGGGTCACGTTGGCGATCACCGCGGTCGAGGCACGGTGCTCCGCGCCGTCGGCGGTGGCCACTCCCTGCGCCTTGCCGCCTGTGACGTTGACTCTGACGACGTCGGCTCCGGTCACGAACTCTCCACCGTTCGCCTCGATCACCTGGAGATCGGAAGAGCGTCGTGTAGGGAAAGAGTGTAGACCTCGGGGGTCGCCGTATCATTAAAAAAAAAAAGGAAGAAAAAAAAAAGAAAAAATACAACAAAAATACACTGTATA
>CALCCX010000096.1 GCA_937900165.1 uncultured Acidimicrobiia bacterium
TTCGTCTCTTTTTTTTTTTTTTTTTCAAGCAGAAGACGGCATACGAGATATATCAGTGTGACTGGAGTTCAGACGTGTGCTCTTCCGATCTATCGACGACCTCGGCCTGCGCCCCCTGCGGCACGATGAGCCGATGGACCTCTACGACGTGATCAGCCGCCGCTACGAGCGCGGCTCGATCATCATCACCTCCAACCGTGATGTGCAGGAGTGGCCGCCTCTGTTTCACGACGAGCTCCTCGCCAGCGCCGCCATGGACCGCCTGCTTCACCACGGACACACGGTCACGATCGAAGGCGAGTCCTATCGCAATCCCGCCAAGCGCCGCCGACGCAAGGGCAAGGCCGCCGCTGCGTGATCCCCGATCACTTTGGCCGAACTGAGGCGTCCTGTGCGTGCGCGGAACAACCGCCACCGCATCTGGCGCTCAACCCACGATCACTTTGGCCGAACTCGACCGATCACCTCACCCGAGCCTTGACACCGAGCCTGACTCGTAGGGAATCGCCTTCTCGGCCGTCATATTCTTGGGCCCGAGCACCGACGTGAGGGCAAAGACGCCGACAGCGACGAGCGCGGCAATGCCGAGCATCAGGAACACCGGTAAATAGGCCGAGAACATAGAGGGACAGACTCCGCGACGGGGCTGATGAGCTGGTCGAGGGATGCTTAGTATCACCCTCAGGGGGTGTCAATGAAGGTCGCTGCTCGGACCATGGGCAGGTGAGTCATCGGTTTGCCACGAGCGGTCCGCCAGGATCCCCTGGGCCATCACTCCGCGATGAATCGTTGAGGGGACCTGGGGAGGCCCCGCATCAGGCTGTGCCTTGATGGAGCACCGGGTCGCCGACGACCCACAAGGGTACGCTTACAGCGGCTCACCCACGATTACCGACGACCCTCCATTCTCCCCAGCCTAGCGGCGCCTTACTCCGATTCGGATGCTCGAGACGACTGATCGCGAACCGGCCGAATAACAATCATGATCGGTCACATCCGCATTTAGGGAGCACGAGGGCGTCTGGGTCGTCTCGTTCCGCCGAATCGACTGAAGTGACGCTCGCCGACTGGCTCCGAACTGGAGCGCGGAACGTTTGGGGGCAAGGCGGGCACTCTGTTAGTCTGAAGATGTGGAAGCTCAAGCGCTCGGAACCCCTGCATTGATCGGTTCGTTCGATCGTGCGCAAGGAGCGATTCTTCGACGAGCCTTTGAGCGTGCGAATTCGGGCGCATACTTGTCGGATTCCATTTTGGGTGCACAAGATGAACTCTCCAGGCTGCGCCCGAAGTGCATTTTCGTCGACGGCGATACTACGGAGCTTGCGACGACAACGGCTTGGATTCGTGAGGATCTTCTTCTGTTTTCAACGCCGGTGATCGCGATGGTATCAGACCTTCGCGATGGCTCCTTCGTTCAAGCATACCGAAGAGGAGCAGATGATGTGATCTTGCGATCGAACGGCGGTGGTGTCACACGTCGAATCGCAAACCTGCGGGAGTTCGATCCCTCTGCCAGGCCCCTGGTCTCTAGAGGCCGCGTCTTAATCTGCCACCAAGCGGGCGAGCAAAGGCGGCTCCTCGGTCGAGTGCTCCGCCAGGCTAGCTTCGATGTGCGCTTCGCGATGGACTCGGACGAGATTGTCGCCGCGATGAAATCGGAGCATCCGCCTGACCTCGTCGTCGTGTCTAGCCAGCTCCTTCCTGTCTCCGAGATCGATCAGGCTAGGCGGGCGGCAAACGCCACAGAGACTCGCTTTATCGTCGTTGCAACCACAGCTTCGACGCGAATCATGCTGGACCCTTCGCTCCACCGGGTTGCCACGATCTCGGAAACCGCGCCTCATGATCATCTCCTTTTTCTTGCGAACGACCTGCTGAGGCACGACCGTCGCCAGGCACGAAAGTCGCCCAGATACTTGTTCGATACGATTTGTAGTTTTCGTTCAGAGGGCACCTTCGCGCCCGAGTACGGACTGACGTACAACATGAGCAAGACAGGAATCTATGTACGGACGCTGGACCCGCCAGCGAAGAACAGCGTTCTGTGGCTCGAGCTCCGGGCGCCATGCACGACATCGACCGTGCACTTGCGCGGAACGCTCGTTTGGGTGGAGATACCGGGCGGAGGTACAAGGGCGACGCCGCCGGGGTTTGGACTCCGCATTGACCAAGACAGCTCACCTGCCCGCGATTTGCAGCTTTACCAAGAGGCGTACTCCGCGTTCCAGGAGCTGCCGGACCAGGCGCGGGTGGAGCTGACGGGCAACGTGCCATTGGGCCGCGCCGGCGAGCCGCAAGAGGTGGCCAGGGCGGTGTCGTTCCTGGCATCGGACGAGGCCAGCTTTACCACCGGCGCCGTGCTAGAGGTAACCGGCGGTCGATGACCGCTCTCGCGCTGGCGCTGGTCCTGTCATCTGCGGTCCTCCACGCCACCTGGAACCTGCTGGTGAAGCAGGGGACCAACCAGGAGGTCTTCGTATGGCTGTCTCAGGTGGCGCTGTCCGTCATGCTGATTCCGGTAGCCGTGGTGCTGTTCTGGAATTTTCCAGTCGGGCTCGTAGGGTGGTGGTTCGTGCTGGGCACGTCAGTCCTTCACGTGCTCTACTTCCTGTTCCTGGGAAGAGGGTACTCCCGCGCCGACCTCTCCGTGGTCTACCCAATCGCCAGGGGAATGGGGCCGGCGTTGGTGCCCATACTCGGCGTGCTGGTCCTGGGAGAGACGGTGTCTCCACCTGCGGTGGCCGGTATCGCGGCGGTGGTTGTCGGGCTATACACAGTGTACTGGTGGGGACAGTTCGGCCAGATCGCCAGGGACCCTCTCAAGCTAGTCAGAGAGCCCGGGACCCGCTATGCGCTTATTACAGGCCTGACGATCGCGGCATATTCCGTATGGGACAAGGTGGGCGTGGGCCACGTCACGCCGTTCCTCTACATGTACCTGATGTCCCTGGGGACATCGCTGGGGCTGGCGCCATATATACTGCGGTCCCATTCAGTGGACGCCATACGTTTCGAGTGGCGACTCAACAGCGGCAGAATCATCGTTGTGGCGCTGCTGATATTCTTGGCCTACGGAATGGTCCTCACCGCGCTGCAGTTCTCCCGCGTGAGCTACGTGGCGCCGGCAAGAGAGGTGGGGATAGTCATCGGAGTGATCCTGGGTATCGTGGTGCTGAAGGAGCCCTTCGGCAGGGGTCGGCTGTTTGGCTCGCTGCTCATCGCCGCCGGGCTGGCATTGATATCGGTGGCCCCTTGAGATTCGGGGTGCATGGGCGGACTTCCCGCGCCAGTGATGGCAATTCTTGCGCCGGTGGCGTTGCGTTGGTCCGGTTGCTCGCTCGTGAGGTCTTGTCCTGACACGAGCGCGGCGAGCCATTGTCATTCCGGGTGTCCCGACGCATCGGGACTCTCGATATTTATATCGGAGCAACGCCTCTTGGGCGTTGGCCGTTGTTCAGGCCGGATGCTTCAGATTCCTCGTCGTACTTCCTCGGTATGACATGGGGCTCCGGTCGGCGTCCACGCCGAGGCCAACCACCCGCGTCATTGAGGACTGCTATTGCTGCCCAGGAATAACGTCGTTACGGTCGGGCGTTC
>CALCCX010000097.1 GCA_937900165.1 uncultured Acidimicrobiia bacterium
ACTGGAGTTCAGACGTGTGCTCTTCCGATCTCATAATGAAACCTCTTCCACCACCTGTTGCAACGGTATCTTCAGCACGTATGTCAGAAAGTCCCAGCTTCTCAGGAATTCGTTCGGCGATTCGGCCGGATAGCTATGAGGAACACAAGCCCAACAGCAACCAAGCCCATTGCCGGCGGGAGGATTCGGTGGACTGTCTGGACAGTGTCACAGACGTCAGGGCGGGGAATAGATAAGAATGGGCCGAAGCAACCTGCGAAAACGCGGCCCACCCACGGTAGGAGGTAGTTGGCTGTGAGTTCGTGCACAACCACATACCCGGCCAGAGCGACCAGTGTGACACCAAACCTACGTCGGGTCCGCCACTCGAGCAACCGAGCCACCCATTTGGGCATCGCGAACCTGAATCGAGCCCTGGGCGGGATCCCCTTGTCATCAACCACGTCTGCTCCCCTTCAATGACCCCTGCAGCAAGGCTATCACCGCCCCCGGGGCGCGAGTCCAGCGTTCGCCACCCACGAGCAAGCGGGCAGCTGCCGTCGGGGCAGAGGACGAATACGAAGTTTGATCGAATGTCGCGATCAACAGAAACCGGGTCGAGACGGTCCCACGATGCCGTGTGGTTGGATCTGTCGTCGCCAATTCGATCGAGGCCGAGTTTGATCCGACGAGCCGAAACGAATTCAACGCTCCTCTCAGCACGGACAGGAGCCCCTCCCACCGCTTCGATCCTCCTTGCAGAGCGATCTCATCGGCCGCCGGGTTCGGGCTCTCCGGTCCCCGTGAGATCACTGCCGTATTGTGTCTATTTCACGCTACGCGGCATTGTTGGCACTGACGGTGCTCTTTTGGATGGTCGAAACTGGAATCAGGAGGTCAACGATGCGAGCTTGCTGCGGCACCAGTCGAAGGTCGGATGGCTGATTGGTGGGGTCGTTGGCGGCCTATTGGGGCGTCTGGTCGCCTACTACTCGATACGACCCCGGTTCTGCCCCTTCAACGCGCTCGAGCGCGACCAGGGACTCGCATGTGACCTCCGCATCGCCGTGTACCTCTGGCTACCGTGGCTCGCCGCCACCGGCCTCGCCCTCGTCGGCGGTTGGGCACTTGGCAAGATCGCGAAACAACGACGTGGTGCTGCCGACTTGGCGAGCTGAGGGTCCGCCATCGTCTGCATTGATATTGTCGGCTAGACCGGAACTCCGCAGGTAGGAACTTGCCACGCAAGATGTGACTGGAGATGCAGGATCTCGAGAAGGTTGCCGGCCGCGTCTGGGCCGATGCACAGGCTCTTCGTCGTGTCATTGTCGGTGTCTATGTCACGAATCCCCAGATCGTTGTTCCAAGCGCGGAGGATCTCGGAGTCGGTGAGACCGCGTGTAGCCGTGCCCGAGCCGGGCACGGTCATCCGGCGAATCGGCTACGGTCGCTGTGGGAGGTCGCGGAGGTAGGTGCCCATGTGGGGGACGGTGAAGGCTAGCCAGCCACGTTCCGGTGCATAGATCAACCCCTTGCCCAATAGCCCATCTCGTTGCGGGGACACAGAACCAGGGTTCTCATGTCCTAGCCGTCTCGCCACATCGGCGGACAATGCAGGTTCGGTCGCAAGGTCTGCCAATGCGTGCAGATACCGGCGCTCAGTCGGCGTGGCGCGATCGTATCGAGGCTGGAAAAACGAGTTGACAAGCTCCTGGTAGGCGCGGGGTCCGGCCAGTTCGACATCTTCGAGACCAACAGGAGTTCCTTCGGCGATATCCCAACTGTGCTTGCCATAGGCCTGGATGAAGAACGGGTAGCCGCTCGATGTCGCGACAAGGTATTCCAGCGCGTCGCCGTCGTACTCAACACCGAGCGCGGAGGCCGGCTCAGCAAACGCGTCACGAGTCGCCGCATCGCCCAATGGCCCAATCGGGTGAATCGAGAACAGACGCTCTGCGTAGGAACGCGCTTCGGAAAGCACCCTGCCAACCGGCGGAAGCCCGGCGCCTCCGATCACCACCGGAAGCTGATCTTGGTTGATTCGGTGTGCAGCTCCTACGAGAGCGCTGAGTTGATCAGCGGGCACCTCATGAAGTTCGTCGATCAACATGGCCGCGCCGACTTGCTCTTCACGCGCGCCCTCACCAAGAGCGACAAAAAGCTCGGTCAGATCTGTCTCGAGATCGCCAGAGTCCGCTACTCCGGGCTCCGGCTCCAATTCCAGACGGAACCCACCCCGAGTCATCGTCGCCTCCACAGCGCGAGAAAAGCTGGCTGCAACCCTCCCAAGGCGCTGCGCCCGCTCCTTGTTCCGCCAATGCCGATTCACCGCTCGGACCATTGGTGGTAACGCTTCGGCAACCTGCGCCCTTAGATCGCCCCCAGGCCGAGCCTCGATCAGCTCGGCAACCCATCCAGCATCTCGGATCGTTGAACGAAACGATAGGAGCAGAACAGTCTTGCCAACACCTCGAAGGCCCGACAAGACAATCGGCTGAAACGGGTTCCCAGCAGCTGCACGGCCAACTACGACCCCGAACGCAGCGGAGATCTCATCTCGTCCCGCCAGCAATGGAGGAGGCGTTCCAGGCCCAGGAGCGTACGGGTTCTTCACCGGATCCATGACTGCCCCAATGCCAATTCTATCGGCCTCTAGAGTTTTTCTTACATAACCTTA
>CALCCX010000098.1 GCA_937900165.1 uncultured Acidimicrobiia bacterium
TTGATCATTGTTACTGTGAGTCGGGTGAGTGTTTTTTTTTTTTTTTCAAGCAGAAGACGGCATACGAGATATATCAGTGTGACTGGAGTTCAGACGTGTGCTCTTCCGATCTGCCTCGATAGGCGACCCGGACCGTGTCCTGGCTGAGCGCTATTCCTGCAACGCCGAGCGCAGCGAGAATCCGACCCCAGTTCGGGTCCCCTCCGTAGAACGACGATCGCACCAGTGCTGAGTCTGCAACCGCCATCCCCAAGGTTCTGGCCACCCTGTCATCGGCGGCGCCGGACAGGTTAATGGTTACAACCCGAGTTCCTCCCTCGGCGTCTGCGGCCATCTGCATGACGAGTTCGCGACATAGAGTGGTCAACTCCTCGCGAAACACTTCTGGGTCCGGCTCGATGCCTGAAGCGCCAGAGGCCAGCACTACCACCATGTCATTGGTGGATTGGCATCCGTCGATGTTGAGCTCGTTGAACGTCGATTCAACCGCCGCGCTCAGAGCAGCTTGGAGCGTGGACGGATCGACTACGGCATCGGTTGTCAGGTAGGCGAGCATGGTCGCCATATTCGGGCGCACCATGCCTGAGCCTTTCGACATGCCCCCGATCACGTAGCCTTTCGCTTGAACAACTGCCTCCTTGGTCACGTTGTCGGTTGTCAAGATTCCCCGAGCGGCCGCCTCGGCGCCTACCGGGTCGGCGGCCAGGTCGGAGATCAGATCCGGAAGACGTCGACGCACCAGATGGTCCGGCAGGGTCGGCCCGATCGAGCCGGTGGTTGCCACCAACACCTCCTCTACCTGGCATCCGATCAACTCGGCGGCGGTTTCCGCCACGCGGACGACGGCCTCCAGGCCGGGCCGACCGGTACCTGCGTTCGCACACCCAGAAGCGACAACGATCCCTCTGAGTCTGGGCTCGTTCAAGTGCAGGCGACCCAACTCGATCACAGGCGCGGCAGTCAGAGAGGTCGTGAACACGGCAGCAGCAACGGCGGGGGCGTCCGCCACCACCACAGCTACATCGAACGCATCATCCAGCTTGATCCCGCAATGTCCTCCGGCGGCCGCAAAACCCTCGGCCGCAGTAACGCTCATGGCATCCCCCCTGTCGTCGACAGCCCGGCGGCCTCGTCGATGTCGAACATCAGGTTGGCCGCCTGAACGGCCTGACCCGCCGCACCCTTGATGAGGTTGTCGATGGCAACAACCGCTATCGCCCGTCCGGCGTGCTCGTCAACGGCGACATGCACGATGGCTTTGTTCGACCCAACTACCCAGCGGGTATGGGGTGGACGATCCGAAACCTCGACGAACGGCTCTCGTGCATAGGCGTCAGACATTGCTTGCCGAAGGTCGTCCAACCCAGTCCCGTCGGTCAGCGGGGCCGAACAGGTGGACAGAAGCCCCCTTTGCATCGGCACGAGATGCGGAGTGAAACTCACGATGGGTCCAATCCCTGAGCTGGACTCGAGCGCCATTTCGATCTCGGGACGGTGGCGATGCGATGCTATCGCGTAGGCGGCCACGCTCTCGTCGATCACCGAGTACATCAGACTGTCCGATGTCTTGCGACCGGCCCCACTCACCCCTGACAGCGCATCCACCACTATTTGGGTGGGCTCGACGAGACCTCGTCTCAGGAGGGGGTCAAGGCCGAGCAGTGCGGCAGTCGGGTAACAACCAGGAGAGGCGACCAGATCCGCCCCAACCAGTGAAGGTCTGAACAGCTCAGGCAGCCCGTAGGCCCAGGAGGCCAACATCTCCGGCAGAGGATGAGGCGAGCCGTAGGCGGATTCATATCGGGCAGCGGTGTCGAGGCGATAGTCCGAACCGAGGTCGACCACCTTGGTTCCTCTCCGGTTCAGGCCCTCACCAATCTCCCAGGAAGCGCCATGAGGCAGAGCGAGAAAGGCCAGGTCGACGTCAGGCACGGCACCGAGCTCGCTGCCTCCTAGCATCCGCCCGCCTTCGTCCAGGTGGGGATGAACTTCGTTCAGCCGACTGCCGGCCTTGGAATGCGCGCCGAGATACCCGACCTCGAACGACGGGTGCGAGTCGATTAGCTTGATCAGCTCTGCGCCCACGTACCCGGATGCACCCAGGATTGCAACGTCATGTCCCATTCGGCCCGAACCTCATCTCCATCAGCATCTCGCAACCACCTTTGACAACTTCTTCAAGACAACATTCTCCCGGACGAACATCCCTGAGTACGAATTATACGCATATACGCATATTCCTGCAAGAGCTCTTTCGATTGATCCTCCCGCCTACCCCAGGTCAGGAGGGCTCAGGCCTTGGCTGGGGATTGCAGGCATCTGGCGGTCTGTGAGCCAACTCGAGAAAAAGTCTTCTAAATCCCTGTTGGAAATCTCTTCGACCAACGAGACAAAATCATCCGTGTCTGCCGACGAGTATGCAAATCGACTTGCATACTCGGCAACCGCCTCGAAGAAGTCATCGTCGCCTATCTCCGCTCGCAATGCATGCAAGACCAACGCTCCTCTCAGATAGACGGACTGGTTGAAAAGATCATTGGCCGGAGGAATGCCGGGCGGCGGGAAATTGTCATCAATGACCGACCCGATCTGTGATTCGGGGATTCCCCTGGAAAGAAACTCGCTCCCTGAAATGAGAGCGTAGTTTTCTGCCGCTAGGTCGTCGGTGTCGTCCAGGCCCAGAGTGGTTGACGTCCAGACCCACTCGAAATAGGTGGCGAATCCTTCATTCAGCCATATGTCGTCCCAACTCTTGGGAGTTACCGAATTGCCAAACCACTGATGGACCACCTCATGCACCACAATCGACTCCTGATAAGAAATGGCGCTGGGTGAGACCGGGAAAGTGGAGAGTGACTGAGTTTCGAGCGCAGCAAACGCTCCCGTTGCCGACTCGACCACCAATGCCCCGTAGGTCTCGAACGGGTACGGGCCGAACAGGCCCTCGAAGAACTCGACCATCTCGCCTTGTCCCGAAAAAGAATCACGGACGCCCTGACCGACAGGACTTTCGAAATAGTTCCTGATCGGCACTCCCGAACTGGTCACGGATTCCGTCTCGTCGAACTGACCAATTCCAAGAGCTACCAAGTAGGTGGCCATGGGAAACCGGTGATCCCACACATACGTCGTCTCACCGTTGTTCTCGATGACATCCACCAACTCACCGTTCGCCACGACCTGCAGGGAGGACGGAACAGTGACCGAGATGGTCCACGTCGCCTTGTCGCTCGGGTGCTCGTTGAGCGGCATGAACGACGAGGCGGCGTCTGGCTCGGTCATCACATGAACCCCATCAGTGCCTCCGAACCAGCCGATGTCTCTTCCGAATGCCTGGCTGTCCACCAACGTTGGAAATCCGACGTAGTCGACGACAGTGGTGAATGCTTCGTCTGCCCCGATCACGAAATCGTCGGGCGTGATGACGAGTTCCCGTTCCGATTGCTCGAACCGGACCCTGGTTCCGTTGACCGTCACTGAACGCACGGTCATCTGCCTGAGGTCGAGATTGAAGGAACTGAGGTTCTGAGTCGCCACCGCATTGATGGTGACCAGCCCCTCCAGAGTGTTCTCGGACGGCTGATAGCGGAGCCTGACGTCGTAATGCTCAACGTCGTACCCGCCGTTCCCGAGGCCGGGGTACAGAGGATCGCCAAGGCCGGCCGAGCCTGCGGTCCCGACCCTGGCCGTGGTCGTTGTGAGGTCTTTGGCGCCTTCGGTCGATTGGGAACCGGCGACCGGCCCGACGACTTCTGTTCCGGTCGTCATCGAGGTGGGGATCGGACCGCCCTCGTCGCCGCCCATCACGAACAGGGCCGCGGCCATCACTACCGCGATGGAACCGACAACTGCGAACGCCCACTTCACGTCGTAGCCGGCTTCACGTGGCTTGCCGCTCCCCCGGATCGCCGTGACCCTCTTCGATCGACCATTCGCGCACCATCACGAAGGCCTGCTCGGGTTCGAATGGTCCTTCTTCTATCCGGTGCTCCAAGAGCCGTTTTACGAAGGACCCCACCAACGGACCCGGCTCGATCCCCAGGTAGTCCATTATGTCATTGCCGTTGATTGGAGGCCGTAGCGCATCTAGTTGCTCTTTCTGCCTCAGCTCGGCGATCCGTTCTTCGAGTTCGTCGATTCGTTTTTGGATCTGACGCGCTCGCTTTTCGTTGCCGGTGGTCACATCACAGCGGACCAACTCGTTGAGCTCATCCAGGAGTGGTCCCGCATCCCTCACATAACGTCGTACGGCCGAATCTGTCCAGCCCATCTTGAATGTGTGGGGGCGCATGTGTAGAAACACCAGGGTTCCGACATCCTCGACGACGGTCTTCGGAAAGCGCAGTTCCTTGAGCCTGCGCCTCGTCAAGCGCGCCCCGGCCACCTCGTGGTGATGAAAGGTGACCTTGCGTCCCTCGTACTGACGGGTCTGGGGTTTGCCGACATCATGGAACAAACCGGCGAGTCGAGCTGTGAGATTCGGGGATGTCTTGGCCATGACCGCAATCGAATGGGCGAGAACGTCCTTGTGCTGATGAACCGGATCTTGCTCCATGGACAAGGCCGAGATTTCGGGGATGAATAGATCAGCAAGACCGGATTCGACCAACTGGGCGACAGCGGGTGCGACGTATCTTCCGACGACCAGCTTGGAGAACTCATCACGAATCCTTTCTGCGCTGACAATTGAAAGTCGATCTTTCATCTCGTCGACGGCTTCCAGTTCGTCTCGTCCAGGGTTGAAGCCAAGCTGGGCCATGAATCGAATGAGACGAAGCATTCTCAGCGGATCGTCGGAAAAAGAGATATCGGGACCAAGCGGGGTGCGGAGGGCCTTGGTTGCAACATCGCCGGCCCCGCCATGTGGATCGATCAGTTTCGGCGAATCCACGCCAAGCCGAATGGCCATTGCATTGACGGTGAAATCCCGACGCGCCAGATCATCTGTGATCGAATCGCCAAACCGCACGGATGGCTTCCGGCTATCGGTGAGGTACACGTCTGAACGAAAGGTGGTTATCTCGTACGTGCGACCGTCCCGCACCGCTCCGATGGTGCCAAATTGCTCGCCAACCGTATAGAGGTCGTCTGCCCAATCCCGTACGAGAGCCTTGATCTCCTCCGGCC
Organism: uncultured Acidimicrobiia bacterium; assembly: GCA_937900165.1. Classification (GTDB taxonomy): domain Bacteria; phylum Actinomycetota; class Acidimicrobiia; order Spongiisociales; family Spongiisociaceae; genus SZUA-232. Next base: position 5,128 of record CALCCX010000098.1, read on the forward strand.
TCGCGTCCGTTGTGAAATCGAGATCGGAAGACCCAATGTCATCTTCGTGTCCTCCCAGCAGTGCATCTCTGACCGACCCGCCAACCAGGTAGAACTCCTTGCCCGCTTGAACGAACCGGTCGGCCAGGTCGGCAGGAGGGCCGTGCCCGATCCATTGCAGTCTCGATGGAATCATGACGCACAGGATATTGCGCGATGGGTGTACGCGACGAAACCGCGGACCCTGGACTGCCGCGGCTTCGTCGGTTCGCAGAGCCTCCGAGGAGCCATCTGCATGAGAACGACGAGGCTGTTTCGTCGGTCCCAGATCTGAGATGTTGTTCCGTTGGTCGGGTTCGGATCAGTCCTAGACGGCCACCAACCCCGACCTCTCGGCCTTGACCCGAAGGTCATGGGGGTTCGAGGCTGAGGCCAACGCAATTTCGAAGCTGATCTTGCCGACCTCAAACAGCTTGAGGATTGCCTGATCGAAGGTTTGCATGCCGTAGAACTCTGACTCCTTGATCACGTCTTCAAGGGTGTGGGTCTGTTTCTCATCGACGATCCGATCAAAGACCCTGCCGTTCATCGTGAGAACTTCAAGGGCCGGCACCCGGCCGGATTCATCGACGGTTTCCATTAGCCGCTGGCTGATGACGCCCTTGAGTCCACCGGCGAGCTGGAGGCGCGCCTGTTTTTGCTGATAGGGCGGAAAGAAGTCGATCACCCGGTTGACGGTCTCCGTCGCGTCGATGGTGTGCAGGGTCGAAAAGACGAGGTGCCCGGTCTCCGCGGCCTGAAGCGCTGCACGAACGGTCTCGGTGTCTCGCATCTCACCGATGACGATCACGTCAGGATCTTGGCGAAGAACCCTCTTGAGAGCCTCGCTGAAACTCCTGGTGTCCATTCCAATTTCACGCTGAGAGATGATCGACTTCTGATCATTGTGGAGGACTTCAATCGGATCTTCGATCGTGACGATATTCACGGCTCGGTTCTGGTTCATGTAGTCAACCATCGCCGCAACCGTCGTGGTCTTGCCAGAACCGGTTGGCCCGGTCACCAGGACCAGTCCGCGCTGCTCCATACACAATTTCGAGAGGACCTGAGGCAGCCCGAGCTCGGAGAAACTCGGCATCGAGTTCTGAACCTGGCGGAGCACCAGTCCCACGGAACCCCTCTGGCGGAAGACGTTGATACGGAACCGGCCGAGCTCCTGCTTCCCATATGCGAAGTCCGCTTCGTTCATTTCTCGGAATTCTTTGGCACCTTTCTGGGTGAAGATGCTCTCAGCGTATGACTCGGCGTCTTGTGGGGTGAGAGTGTGCAGGTTGGTCGGATGCAGCTCGCCGTCGATGCGCATCACCGGCGGAGATCCAACCTTGAGGTGCAAGTCGGACGCCCCGACTTCGATCATCTTTTGCAGAAGGTCGTCCAAGGGTGCAGGCATCAGTAGGTCAAGTCCTATTCACTCTGAGTGGTCAAACGTGCAATCAGAACCAAGCTATCGGCACTCTTCGTGAGAATCCTGAGAGGTTTGGCAAGCAGCCACCCGATCAGCCGTCAGCTTGGAAAGTCAGGAGAACTTGGCGATTCTCGCGGCCAGCTCGTCAACCACTTGATGGGCGAGCGTCGGCGATTCAAGGCTCGGGCGGGCATCACCGACCGGTCGCCCCTCTACTCCCTTGAGGGTTGCTGCAACCGAGCGTTCGATCGCTTCCAGGTTGTACCCGCCTTCCAGAAAGAACAAAATTCTGGACTCGGAAACCAGTGGAGCCAGACCGCCGGCCATCTCCGCATAGTCTGCCGGAACCAATCTCAGCCCGGCGAGTGGGTCGTCGACATGTGCGTCGTAGCCGGCCGAAATCAGGATCCAGTCAGGAGCGAACTCTCTCAACATCGGATGCACCACTTCGGTCATCGCCCTTCGGTACACGTCACCGGCAGTTCCCGCCGGGAACGGAAAATTGACAGTTGTCCCCAACCCTTCGCCCACTCCCACATCGCTCATCGAGCCGGTCCCCGGATAGAACGGATGTTGATGAAACGAAACATACAAGAGATCCGGCGATGCCTCGAATGTCGACTGGGTGCCGTTCCCGTGGTGCACGTCCCAGTCGACTATTGCGACTCGCAGACCTTTCGTGATCAGCTCCTGGGCGGTTACCGCGATATTGTTGAACAGGCAGAACCCCATCGCCCTGGCCGATTCGGCATGATGGCCGGGAGGCCTAACCGCCAGGAACGCGACGTCCGCGCGGCCGGCGGACAGATACTCAACAGCAACATGTCCGGCGCCTGCGGCCCGTTTCGCCGCTTCCCAAGACGCTGAGACCGCCAATGTGTCCGGGTCGAGGGCGCCGCCGCCTGCCAGACAGAACTGTTCGATGGCCTCGATGTAGGAAGGTTCGTGGACAGTGGCCAAAGTCTCCATATCGATCTCTGGCGCCTCCAACTTGATCAGTGAGGATGCTCCCGCCCTGGCGCCCGCCACCGCCGCCTCCAGTCGGGCAGGTCGCTCCGGATGTCGCGGGCCGGTGTCGTGCTCTGCGAAAACCGGATGAGTAACAAGCAGTGTGCGCATCCGACAATTCTATGAGGCCAGGGCTCTCGATGCGTGTGCCTACCTCTGAGTTGCTATCCGGATTCTCGCTCCGGATGAATCGCAACCGCGTCGAGTTCGAAAATAACCCAACTCGAAGAGTTCCGCCGGTAAGGCCGAAGCGGGGAAGGGAGGACTCCGACACTGGACCTGAGTCAGCCAATCTAGGCTTGGGAGGTGAATGTCTCAGGCCACTGGCCAAACGCGGTCGGACTCAAAAGCGGATGGGCCAAAGCTGAAACCCGCCCGTGGAACAAAGATATCAACGACGCCCATCTGCGGTTGATCCGTGGCAACACCGCGTTTCTGGAACGCTGCGTTGGAACCATCGGAGGTTTCGGCGTTGCAGGAGTGACCAGCCCACCTCTACTCCAAGAAAACCGCGGCATCTGGGAAAGGGCGGGATTCGAGGCACACCTCGAACTGTTGTTGTTCAGGCGCTCGCTGGTTGGCGGTCTAAAGGTTCCGGTCTCAGATGTTGTGTTGCTCAACAACCCACCGTGGGTTCGCATGGTCGAAATCGACAGCTCCGCCTTCGATCCCGTCTGGAGGATGAGCGAAGCCGGCCTCAGAGAGGCTTTCGACGCAACCAACCGTTCGACCGTCATGGCGACCTTCGACGAAGAAGTGCTCACTGGATTCACGGTCGTCGGCACAGCCGGCAACACCGGCTATCTACAACGGGTGGCCGTTGACCCCGATCAACAGGGCAGAGGCTTGGGTAGGGCATTGGTCCGAGCTTCGATGGGATGGGCAGTGAAACGAGGGGCAACGACCATGCTCCTGAATACCCAACCAGACAACGAAACATCCGCCAAGCTCTACGAGGCCGAGGGCTTCGAGCCTTTGGAACCCGGCCTCTCGGTCCTCCGTAAATCGACAGGCTGAGGGACACGAACGGGTCTCGCTCTGGCTGTGACTACATGGCTGTGCCATCATCAGAGGATGATCCGGGTGGTAACAGATTCATCGACCGATCTGCCGGTCAAAATGACGGAGGAACATGACATAACAGTCGTACCTCTCAGCATCCGTTTCGGCGATCGTGTATTTGCTGATCGCTCAGAATTGACTCATGACGACTTCTGGGTGCAGCTCTCATCGTCTGGTCAGCTTCCAGAAACGGCTGCGCCCTCAGCCGGGCTCTTTCAGGACGCATTCGAAGATGCTCACAAGCAAGGCGCTGACGGCGTGGTGGCGGTTTGCCTGTCAGCGGCTCTGAGCGCGACCTACCAATCGGCGGTCATCGCGGCGGAACGTGTATCTGACCGAATCCCGGTCAGAGTGATCGACTCCGGGTCTGTGACCATGGCCGCCGGGTTTCAAGTACTGGCCGCCGCGCGGGTGGCAACCGATGGCGGTGACCTCGAGGCCATCGTCACCGCCGCAGAGGAGGTCGTGTCCCGTACCAACGTGTTCGCGACACTGGACACTCTCGAATTTCTGAAACGTGGGGGCCGAATAGGAGCAGCCCAGGCATTCTTCGGAGGAATCCTCAATGTGAAGCCGTTGATAACCCTGAAGGGGGGGGTTGTGACGCCGGCCGGCCGAGTACGGACCAGGCCACATGCACTGGCCGCGATCGCGGACCATGTCGGCACCCTCGGGCCCATCAAGGAATTGGCCGTGCTCCACGGTGCAGCATCAGACGTCGAGGCCCTGACGGCCAAGCTGGCGATGCATTTTCCACGCCACCGCATCATCGCCGCCGAGCTGGGCCCGGTAGTCGCGACTCACACCGGACCAGGTGT
>CALCCX010000099.1 GCA_937900165.1 uncultured Acidimicrobiia bacterium
ACTGGTGGTGACGAGTAGTTTATTTTGATTTTTTTTTTTTCAAGCAGAAGACGGCATACGAGATATATCAGTGTGACTGGAGTTCAGACGTGTGCTCTTCCGATCTACATTTTCAGCGACTGTCGTCCGGCCGCTACCGGTTCACAGAGGACGGCGACTTTCACCTCGTCGACCTGACCGCCGCCGATGCGGTCCGTCGGCCAGACTCGTTATCAGGGGGCGAGACCTTCCTCGCTTCGCTGGGGTTGGCCCTCGGCCTGGCCGAGATGGTCGGAAGGACCGGGGGACGCCTAGACGCGTTTTTCCTAGACGAAGGTTTCGGCACGCTAGACCCCGAGCACCTCGATCTGGCGATGGAGGGCATCGAAGCCCTGGTGGCCGATCACCCAAACCGGCTGGTCATCGTGGTCTCCCACGTCCCCGAGATGCGTCACCGGGTCGAAGATCTGATCGAACTCGACCGCAACCCGGTGACCGGCGACTCGATCGTCCTATCCGGCGCGGGCGGGTGATGATCTCGTCGGGCCGTCTAAAGCGATTCGGCCAGTGCCGCCAGAGCGGCGGCCGCGTTGCCATTCTTGGGCTCACCATGTCCGAAGAAGATCGTGTCTGGGGCCAACGCAGCCATTTTGCGGGCAGAGGCGATTGCCCCGTCCATGTCGGGGCTGAACTGGGGATTTGGTCCGGCGATTCCCTCGATTACTCCACCCACTCCGCTTCCTTCTCCGTTGAGGGCGTCGCCGGCCACCAGTATCGCTGTATCCGGATCCCAGACCGCAATATGTCCTGGAGTGTGGCCGGGAGTTGCGATGATCTGGAGGCCGAATACGACAGCCCCGTCTTCGTAGGCCTCGATCGTCCTGGGTGCGTTCGTGGCGGATACGTCTTCCGCCCCGGTGCCGAGTATTGCTTCTGATGCCGCGTCTGCGACCCCTGGAAGAGACCCCACATGGTCGCCATGGCGATGGGTGAGGATCACGTTGCCAACGTTGGCCCACCCGAGCCCGACGTCAGAGAGTGTTGCCTCGATCTCCCCAGTGCTGCCGCTCGTCCCGGTGTCGACTATCGCCACCTCGGTTCCTCGAACCAGCAGGTACGCAGAGACGAAACCGAGGTTGACCCGCTGGACGGCGAGGCTTGGAGCTGACACCGCTGCGGAGGTGCTGGCGGTCTTCGCTGTCGAAGTCGGGGGGCCGGTCGTCGAGGGTGCGGCGGCCGAGCCGGTGGTCCCAGCGCTCGACGTTGTCGGACCCGTCGTCGACTGTGCGGCGGCGGTCGACGCGGTCTCTGCTGTTTCTGAGGCGCCGCATGCAGCCAGAATCGTACCCCCGATGGCCACGCCAATCACACCCTTGCCCATCTCTCGAATGAATGCTCGTCTGTCTGGCTGATGATTTTCACACATGGCGTTCTCCCTGGAGCAGTGGGCGAACGATAATTGCTCTGTTCGGCAACGAGCGGGGCGTTGCGACGCCTCAGCCTACGAACGAGCGGTCGAGGTAGGCCAACCCGCCATCGGTGGCGACGATCGCGGTGTCGGCCATGGCAACGAACAGACCTGTCGCGAGGACTCCTGGGACTGTCAGGAGCCTTCTGTCGAGCTCGGCCGGTTGCTCCACCAACCCGGCCCACAGGTCGATGATGAGGTTTCCGTTGTCGGTGATGGCCGGTAGTTCTCCTCGAACCCGCAAGACAGGGTCGCCCAAGTCTTCGAGCTGGGCGACTGTGGCTGCCAGGCCGAACTCGATCACCTCGAGCGGGACTGGCACTCGCGTCCCTATCTGAGCGACGAGCTTGGTTGAATCCGCCACGATGACAAGGCGGTCGGCTCTGGAGGCGACGAGCTTCTCGCGCAGGTGGGCTCCGCCAAGACCCTTGATCAGGTCGAGACCAGGACCGATTTCGTCTGCACCGTCGACGGCCAGGTCGAGCCGCCTACCGTCGAGGGGTTCAGTCGGAATACCGACGAGTCCGGCCAATTCGGCAGAAGCTACTGACGTCGCCACACCGATGACATCTGAGATCTCACCTTCGGTGAGGCGCTGTCCCACCGCTTCAATGAACGGGTTGGCGGTGCTCCCGGTTCCGAGCCCCAGCCGCATCCCCGAGTCCACGAGTTCTGCAGCGGCTGCTCCAACCAATTTCTTCATGGCGTCGACATCGGACAATGCGGGTTCTCCTCGGGTTCGCTCCCCGTGCAGATCGTAGGCGGAACCCGAGCGTGGTGGTCTCAGCATCGGCACCTCCATCGGCCACCCATCTAGGCTGGCCGGCCAGCAATGGCGTCTAGGCAAGGAGGGGAGGGATGATCGAACTGCTACCGGTGTCGGCGCTTGTAGTCGCGCGAGGACGCGGTGCCGATGTGGTGTCGCCTCCCTACGACGCGTTCGGTGCCGATGGTCGGATCCGGTACGCGACAGAACATCCGGACTCGTTCCTCAACGTGATTCTGTCGCCTGCTGATCACGACCACGGCGAACCGATCGAGGTGGCGACGAAAGCGAAGTCCTACTTCGAGGCAATGATGGAGCGAGGCCTTTATGAGGATCAGGAGCGGGAGGGCGTCTACCTATACGAGCTTGACACAGGGGCGCACCGGCAGCTCGGTGTGATTGCCGGCATTCCCAATCGCCACATCGCGGCGGGTCAGGTGCTTGGACACGAGGCGACTATGGTCGCCCGCACCGAGGAACTCGCCGCGTTCTATCGGACCGCCAGGCTCTCGTCGCCTGCGGTTTCGATGACCTACCAGGATGACGGACGGCTTGAGGCCTTGCTCGAATCGTATGCCGAGGCGCTCACGCCGATCCGAGAGTTCGTAGGCGAGGACGGAGTGGCGCAGCGGCTGTGGTTGGTCCATGAACCGGACCGGGTTCAGGCGATAGTGGCATTGGGTCGAAGCCTGGATCGCCTGTACATCACCGACGGGCACCATCGGGTGAGCGCAGCGGCAATCGAAGGGGTCACCCCTGGCTGGTTCCTCGGCGTGCTGTTCCCTCCAGAACAGCTTCAAGTTCTTGAATACAACCGTTTCGTGTACCTCGATCGCACGATTGATGAGCAGAGGCTTTTTGGAGAACTAGGCGGAGAGTGGGAGGTGACGACGATCGGGCCGGCCGGAGAGGTAGATCCGCGGCCGCCGATGACCGGTGAGATCTCGATGTTGGTCAACGGAGCCTGGAGCCGACTGGTGGCCAGAGCGATTCCCACGGATCCCCGCGATGTGCTCGACGTCGCAATGTTGCACGATCGCATCATCAGCCCACTTCTTGGGATTTCCAACTACTCAGATCCTCGATTGTCCTTCGTTGTCGGTGTGAACGCTGTCGAGCGTCTCGAGACCCGGTGTTCGAGCGACCGTCACATCGGATTCGCTCTTCACCCGACGGAGCTCGATCAACTGATGCGCATCGCGGACGCCGGCGAGACCATGCCTGCCAAATCGACCTACTTCATGCCGAAGGCCCGATCGGGCCTGGTAGTGGTCCGCTGGTGAGTGGGTGAAGCCCTCCCCGAACCTTAGGCAATAGCGCGCGCTGAGCGCGCGCGATCGCCTCTAGAACGCGGTCATCGATGCTGTCGGGCATTCTGAAGGCGATTACGCGCGGTGAGCGCGCCCTATTACCTAAGGAACGGGTTTTTCGCGCATTGGCACGTGCAACGTGTGGTGGGGTTCTAATGTCAGAGGTAGTGGTCATTGCTTGCCTAGAGGAGAGCGGATCGTGATCAGCGACCAGATGGAATGGGACTCACCGATGTATGCGGAGGCAGTCGCCCAATTCGAGAAAGTCTCAGAGGTGATGAACCTCGATGACAACGTGCGGGAGCGGCTTAAACGCCCCCAACGTGCGATGGTGGTGACGTTCCCATTCAGACGGGATGATTACAAGGAAGTCGATACCTTGTTCGGCTACCGAGTGCAGCACCTGCTGACGATGGGTCCGACGAAGGGCGGCATTCGGTACGCAGACGATGTCAATCTTGGTGAAGTAGCCGCTTTGGCCATGCTGATGACATGGAAGTGTGCGATCGTCGGTCTCCCTTTCGGCGGAGCCAAGGGTGGCGTGCGGGTCAACCCGAGAGGACTCAGTCGCTCCGAGCTGCAGAGGGTGACTCGCCGGTACACGGCGGAGATCATCAACTTCATCGGCCCAGAGCAGGACATTCCCGCCCCGGATCTGGGCACCGACGAGCAGGTGATGGCCTGGATGATGGACACCTACAGCCAGCACGCGGGTCACTCGGTGCCAGGCGTGGTGACGGGCAAGCCTCCAGAATTGGGTGGCACGATCGCTAGGCGGGAGGCGACCGGAAGGGGAGTCATCTCCCTGCTCCCGAACTCCGCGAACCACGTCGGGATGAGTGTGAGTGGGGCAAGGGTGGTCATCCACGGCTTTGGCAATGTCGGGCGTTACGCGGCCATAGCCGCGACCGAGTTGGGATGTTCGGTCGTCGCTGTTTCGGACATATCGGGAGGAATCCACAATTCGAATGGCCTGGAGATCGCCAAAGTCGCCAAGTGGGTCGATGAGCATGGTGTGGTGGAAGGGTTTCAGGGCGCGGATGCAATAACCCAGGAAGAACTGTTCGCTCTCGATTGTGACGTAATGGTACCGGCGGCGGTTGGAGGCGTTCTGCATGCGGACAACGCCGCGAACGTCAAGGCCAAGATTGTTCTGGAGGGTGCCAACAACCCGCTCACCCTCGACGCAGACGAGATCATGAGAGACGCCGGCACCTTCATCGTGCCGGATATTCTTTGTAACGCCGGCGGCGTGACGGTTTCGTATTTTGAGTGGGTTCAGGACGTTCAGAAATACTTCTGGTCGGAGAACGAGATCGTTGGCCGTTTGCGCGAGATCATGTCAAGGGCATTCCAAGAGGTTCTGGCAATCGCCGAAGACAAGAAAGTCGATATGCGCACGGCTGCTCTCATAAAAGGCATCAAACGGGTCACAGACGCAAAATTGGTGCGCGGCGTTTATCCCTGATTCCCAATGGCCCTGATTCCTATCGGCTATTCGCGGCCGGTGAATTGGTGATCGCCGGTTGTTCAGGGTCGGCCTCGGAGACGAAGGCTGGGCAGCGATCCTGGAAGGAGCACCAGTTGCAAAGCGGACCGGGCTTGGGTGGAAAGTGTTGGCGCTCGAGGGCCCGGTTGATGGCTTTCCAGAGTGCTTGCAATTGGCGACGCATCGCGTCGAGCTGAGCGTCGTCGACGTTGACCCGATACATGGTGGCGTTGCCCAAGTACAGCAGACGGAGCTCGGTCGGAGTGCGACCGAGCCGGGTGCGGATCAGCAGCGCATAAATTTTCAACGCGAAAAACGCCGATAGTGCGTAGCGCTCCGGTGGGGCCTTGCCGGTCTTGTAGTCCGTGATGATCAGGTCGCCGTCGGTGGTCTCGTCTACCCGGTCCAGGATGCCCCGGATCGTCATGTCGCCGAGAGTTTCGAGCATGTCCAACTCTCGGTCGAAGGCCGTAATGCTGGTCGGATCCTCGAGCGCGAAGTAGTTGGCAAGCACGTTGAGGCTTTCAACCCCCCAGAGGCGCTCGGCTTCGATCCCGTCGAACAGACCGGCGTATTCCTCTTCGGTGCGCAATTCAGTCCAGGCCTGTCTAAACAGGTCATACAAATGTTCCGCTGTGCGATCCTCGGCGTCGAGATCGAACAGTCGTTCCAAGGCCAGATGAGCAGCCGTGCCTCTTGCCTGGTAGATAGAGGTGGGTTCTTCCAGCCGGTCGATGGCCCTGAATTTGAAAAGTTGGGGGCACGTCTTGAAATCGCCTGCGCGGCTAGGAGACAGTGTCGAGAGCTGGGCGGGCTCGTCGCTGGGATTTGTGTCGGCTACCGGGTGGTGATTCTGTCCAGCCTCGGGTTCGGTCTGGTGGTCGGTCGGGGCCTTGGTCAATGACATGCTTGTAACTCTACATCGAGAGTGTGACATGTGTCTGTCCAGGTACTCGAGCCGGATGTTCTCGATGCACCTGGCGGAAAGAGGCAGCCGAATGTCAGAGCGAAAACGGCCTTCGGACGGGCCAGAATATCAGTGCGCGCGAAAACCATTTTCCGAACGCGAAAAACAACTAGTCCGTGAACTTGCTTTTCACGGGTCGCGACCCTTATCTTTCGTATTGCCATCTGGGGTTCGCTCCAGAAGGTTCGATCCCGGCGACGGGGTCAGCGGTCCGAGGGCAACCAAGGATCGCACTGGCTAGCGAAGGGGCAACCCGGAGAGAGTCACCGGTGGGAGGCTTCGGCAGCCAACCGGACCCAGAAGGGGAATGGACTTCGGTCTTAAGAAACTTTTGGGAGTCGGCTACGACAGAAGAACTTCGGTTCTGAAGATGCAGTCGGCGCCGGAAACGGGCTTTCGACTTCGGTCGGAAACAACGACCGGTTGGCACCGCAAGGAAAGACCTCGGTCTGGACTACGGGGCCACCTCCCCGAAACGGGCTTCGGTTCGTGGATGGGAAGCCAGAGATCACCTCGGTGACACTCGGCACCCGGAATCGCCGAAAGGTAATTTCGGACCCAGATCGGTAAACGAGACCTTCGGGTTGAGTAAACCGAAACGGGACCAGGAGTCCCGAGAGGGCCGCAAGGCTCACTCGGGACTTTCTGTTTTGTGGGGGCGGGTTTTGGTTTCAACACCACGGCATTCGCAAGAACATTCGGGTTTGCACATGGCCCAAAAAATGCATCCGCAATAACGCTCGACCTGAAACGGGCGCAGGCGAATTCATCGACCTACAATCGACTCCATGGCCTATCCTGAACGATTGTTGAGCCCCGGAGAGCGTGTCCTGACCGAGTTCCGGCCGCATTGGAAATTGCTGATCGCTCCGGTCGCCCTGTTGCTTTTGTCGATAGTCGTGGCGATAGCCTTCGCGTCGGTCACCGAAATCAGCGGGATTGTTGGCGTTGCCGTTCCCGTTGGGGTGGTTCTGCTCGGTCTCGGATTCGGGGCCAAGTCATGGGTCGACTGGTTCTTCACCAAATACATCATCACCAACGAGCGGCTGGTGATCCGCGAAGGCCTGATAGCCAGACGCGGCAAGGAGATCCCGTTGGAGCGGATCGACAACGTGTCGTTCAGCCAGACGGTAGGGGAACGGATCTTGCGGTCAGGGGACCTCATTGTCGAATCTGCGGGTGAGGGCGGTCAGAGCAGATACACAGATATCCCACAGCCCGAAGAGACCCAGTCGATGATCTATCGAATCCGGGAGGCCCGCATTCTCGCTTTGGAGGGGGCCGGGAACCGGTCGTCCGCCGACGAGATTTCCAAACTGGCCGATTTGCGGGATCAGGGCGTGATCACCGAAGAGGAGTTCGAAAAAAAGAAGCGTCGGTTGTTGGATGACATTTGACGGCCGTTCGCTCGTTGAACGATTTTCCTGTCGAAGAGGAGACACCCCTTGCCCCCACACATGATGGATTTCCCCCTGCTTCTGTCGACTCTGTACGACCACTCCACCCGCATTTATCCGAATCAGGAGATTGTCTCAGTCGAAGCAGACGGGTCTATCTGGCGCAACACCTACGCGGAGACCGACGCACGAGTCAGGAAACTAGCCTCTGCCTTGCAATCGCTCGGGCTGGGTCAGGGTGACGTACTGGGCACATTTGCCTGGAACAACCAACGCCATCACGAGTTGTACTGGGCGACTGCCAACACAGGGGTCATTTGTCACACTCTGAACATCAGATTGTTCCCCGACCAGCTCGAATACATCATCAACCACGGGCAAGATCAGGTGATTTTCATCGACCCGAACCTGGCTCCTGCCCTGGAACCGATGGCCGACAAGCTGTCCGACGTTCGCCAGTGGGTGATCATGGGGAGCGACGCTTCGGCTACCAGCCTGCCCGGCGCCATCTCGTATGAAGACCTGATTGCCGACCAGGAACCGTTTGGTGAGTGGCCAACGCTGGATGAACGGTCCCCTCACATGTATTGCTACACATCAGGGACAACCGGCAACCCCAAGGGTGTTGCCTACACGCAGCGCTCCACCTACCTGCACACTTTGTCGGGATTGATCATGAAACCGATGATGCCAACCGACAACATGCTTCCAGTCGTGCCGATGTTCCACGCAGCCGCCTGGGGATACCCGTTCATGGCCGTCACCGTGGGTGCCAAGCTGACGTATCCGGGGCCGGATCTCTCCGGCGAAGGCATCGTGAATCTCCTCGTGAACGAACATGTGACGTTCTCAGCGGGTGTTCCAACCGTGTGGCTTGGTATCCAGCAGCATCTCGAAGCCAACCCTGAAACTGACCGCTCCCAAACACGTGGTCAGGATGTCCATGGGTAAGGGCAAGCTGGTCAACCCGACGACCGCGTGCGGTCACGATACCGACCATTGCGGAAGCCTCGGAATCCAACATGCAGGCATCGATGGCGAGCACATCGGAGGATCCAAAAATGATTGCGTTCTTACCCTCGACGACGCTGTGACCAAAAACAACGACGCCAGCTACCGGTTCGAAGACGCCCTCAGACGACATCGCCAGCATTCGACAACGACGGGACCATCTCTCGATAGCTGGCGAACATGTCGTCGTACCTCTCCCTGTTCTTCGCAGCGGGTTCGAAGTCGCGACGATGACTGTCGGTGGGCTCTGGAGTATCACGCCAATCGAACCATCCCAAACCGACGCCGGCTATGACAGCGGTCCCGTACGCTGAAGCTGCGATGGTTGTGCGGTTGAGCGGTTTCGCAAAGACATCGGCGATGATCTGGGTCCATTCGTTGCTTCGCGCGCCGCCGCCGATCAAGATCAACTTCGACACGCGGGGAACTCTGCCACGGACTGGGTCGTGCTGTCCCACACCGATGTGAACCGCTTGTACGTGGTCGCCTTCCTCCAATCGTCGGGGTGCTCATAGATGTGTGCCCTGATCTGTCGGGCAACCCTGGTTTCGGGTCGCCACATGCCGATGCCGGCGAAGCAGCCTCCCGGCTCGAGATGCAGATAGAAACCCGGCGCGTGCACATCCTTGCCCCGCTCATGGCGGAACTGGATCCCGACATTCGTCTTGTACGGCGTCTTGTCCTTGCTGAACCGCACGTCGCGGTAGGGGCGAAAAACCTTGCCCTCGCCGCAGCGGTCCTCCAGCTCGGCCAACAATGCGACCATCGGTGCCTTCACGCACTGCTCGTAGACGTGTTTCTGCTCGGTCCAGAAGGCCTTGGTGTTGTCGTCCTCCAGCCGTTCGAAGAACTCGACTGCCTCGACCGGCCACCCCTCGAATGCCATCGCGCCACGGTAGACGCCGGGCGCACCGCCTCGTAGGCGGCAGACGGTGGTGACGGATGAAGTGTGGTGGGGTTGCGGTCCCACCAGCCGTTCTCCTCGCGGAAGAGATCCCGCACGATGTAGTCAGGGTCGCCGTAGTCGGGCCGCATCCACGGCTGTTCGAACGAATCTGCCGGATAGGTCAT
>CALCCX010000100.1 GCA_937900165.1 uncultured Acidimicrobiia bacterium
GGTAGTTGGCGGTCGGGGGACCGATCAGCACGCGGCAGAACAGGGTCTGGTGGAACACGGCGACGGCTCGGGTCGGCCTCGACATGGCGTTCCAGGCTTCGGCGGTCACGTAGTAACTCTCGATGTCGGCGCGGGGATCGGTGAGGATCTCATCGGAATGATGGCGCAGGTGATCTCGCCGGTACACGTCAAATGACAGGCGAAGCCCCAGGGGGACCGATGCGAGCACAGTGTTCGCCCGTCGACTCCGGAACGGATGGCCGTGAAGGCACTCGTGTTGAAGCGAACCGTGCCAGGCCACAATCACGGCCAACAGCGCGACACTGGCCCACCAGGGCATGCGTCCGCCGACCAGGACAACAGCCGACCAGGAGCCGTAGATGACAGCCGCCAGAACCACCGTGGGCCACTCAGTCCTCGACGGCTTGGCATCGTCGGCGTTCACTGCGCTGGTCGCACGCTCCACTTTCTTCCTCGCTTCGCTTGTGAGTCAGACCGCCGTTCGAGCCCGTACGGTCAACCCCCATCACAGCTCGCGTCGGCCAGTGTGGATTCTACCGCAGCTATCAACCACGCCCGACCAAGCCGCCCAACGTGCTGCGCGGTGCCAGGCACCGCGCCTCAACTTTCCCACTCGGGTCGTTCAAGACGCCACAGACGTAAACCATACCCCCACCGGCCGTGAGCCAACAGTCACCACCCGTGGCGAAAAACCACCGGTCGCTCGACGGAACCCCAAGGTCGCGCTCAGATCCACAAGAGGTCAAAAGCCGCAGCCGTCAGGACGGAGCCATTTGCACGGTCTATGGGAAGAACCCGTCAAAGCCGAGAACGCGGCCGTCTGACAGGAGCAGCCCGTACGCTCCTGTCGCCGAGCCCACAACAGCAGTCACCGGAACCTGGGCATACTCCGGTGCGCCATAGATTTGAAATTGGTGTCAGCTTTCCGCGCCTCAACTCAGGCGTTGAGGCGGTCGACTACGTGGGCGACGACGTCGTCGACTGCGATGCGAACCTGGTCGGTTGTGTCACGATCGCGAACTGTGACCGCGTTGTCTTCGAGGCTGTCGAAGTCAACGGTCACACACAGCGGGGTCCCGATTTCGTCCTGGCGACGGTATCTGCGACCAATGGCCTGGGTTTCGTCGTACTCGGTCATGACGTGGGGCTGCAGCTGTGCCAACAATTGCTTGGCGAGGGGCTGAAGCACGTCCTTTTTCGACAGCGGGAGAACCGCGACCTTGTAAGGGGCCAGCCTCGGATCGAGCCGCAGGACTGTGCGGGTCTCGCCGTTGATCTCGTCCTCGTCGTAGGCGGCCATGAGGAACGCCATCATGGAACGCGTGGCCCCGGCAGCAGGCTCGATGACGTAGGGAACGTACCGCTCACCGGTGGCCTGATCGAAGTACTCGAGTTTCTCGTTTGCGTGTTCGGAATGCTGTTTCAGGTCGAAGTCGCCCCTGTTCGCCACGCCTTCCAGCTCACCCCAACCCCACGGAAACATGAACTCGATATCGGCTGTTCCCAGCGAGTAGTGGCTCAGTTCATCCTCGTCGTGTGGCCGCAACATCAACAAGTCTGGCGGAATCCCGAGATCGACGTACCAGTCGAAGCGTTCCTTCAACCAGTACTCGTACCACTCCTCGGCATCGTCGGGAGGGACAAAGAACTCGAGCTCCATCTGCTCGAATTCCCTGGTCCTGAACACGAAGTTGCCTGGCGTGATCTCGTTGCGAAACGACTTGCCTATCTGGGCGATTCCGAACGGCGGCCATTTGCGGGTGGTGTTCAGCACATTCTTGCAGTTGATGAACATTCCCTGGGCCGTCTCAGGGCGCAGGTACACCTCGGCCCCTGCACCCTCCACCGGCCCTGCCTCGGTCTTGAACATGAGGTTGAACGCCCTGGCCTCGGTGAAGGTATCGGTCTTGCCGCAGCTGGGGCATTTGTCAGGGTCTGCGAGGTTGTCCTGTCGGTGGCGGGTCTTGCAGTTCGTGCAGTCGACGAGAGGGTCGGTGAAGTTGGCCAGATGACCGGACGCCTCCCAGACCTTGGGCGGACTCAGGATCGACGCGTCGAGACCCACGACGTCATGACGGAGTTGAACCATCGATCGCCACCACGCGTCCTTGACGTTGCGCAGCATCAGCGAGCCGAGCGGGCCGTAGTCGTAAGTGGACCGGAAGCCGCCGTAGATCTCTGCCGACGGGTACACGAATCCTCGGCGCTTGCAGAGGTTGACGACCTTGTCGAACAGAGCGGGATCAGGTGTTGGCATGGCCAGAGAGCGTACCGTTCCCTGACCCGGCAACCGTTGCCAGTTCTTTGGCGAGAGGTCGCGGGGACCACGGGAACCATCACCCGCCCGGTCGGGTTGTTACAGCGAAGCGATCGCGGACAACGAGAGGACAGACACATGCGGAAGGGGGTCTTGATCGCAGCGATCTTTCTGTTGGCCGCTGCCTGCGGGTCCGACGGCCCTCAGCGTGCAGTCGTGGCGACCGATGCACCGTCTGAGGCGACGACCGATGACACCTCGCCAGAGCCCACCACAGCAGACGTGTCCACCCAACCCGAGGAGACTCCAGTGGCATTGACCCCGGGAGTGCCGGACGACACTCGCGTAGGAGTGACATGGCACGAAACGAACATCGACGGCACAACCATCACCTACGCGCTGGTGGTTCCCGAAGGGGCCATCGAGCAGTCGCAGCAACCGTTCCCCACGCTGTTGGCGTTCCCACCCGGCGGCCAAGACCGCAACCTGGTCGAGTTCGGCCTCGACGAATACTGGCTCGAGCAGGCCCGATCACGCGGCTGGATCGTGATCAGCCCTGTGGCCCCCAACGGCGAACTCTTCTTCCAAGGCTCGGAGCTACTCATCCCAGGGCTGTTGGCCGAAGTCGCAGCCATCTACCCACCTGAAGCCAACCTGGTGCACGTCGCGGGGATCAGCAACGGCGGCGTCTCCTCATTCCGCATAGCAGCGCTCTACCCCGACTCTGTCGCTTCGGTGGTGGCACTTCCCGGTTTTCCGAACAACGACGGCGATCTGAGAGCTCTCGATTCTGTGGAGTTCCCAATCACCATGTGGGCCGGCGAGACCGACACCAGATGGGTTGAAGAAATGCTCGCAGTCGAGGCTCGATTGGAGCCTCTCGGTAAGAACGTGTCTGCAACAGTCGTGCCCGGCGCCGGCCACGTCATCTCGGCCGACGATGAATTCCTCGCCGACA
>CALCCX010000101.1 GCA_937900165.1 uncultured Acidimicrobiia bacterium
GGCACCGCCAAGCTCAACAACACCATGTCATCGCGAGGACCTCAGGTGGTGCTCGACACTGTCGAGATCCTCACCGGCATCGAACTCGAAGGTTACGTCATCACCGGTTTCGCCGGTTTTACAGACCTGGTCGACGAGTTCGGCGGATTCGCGGTCGACCTCCCGTACGGCATGTCGGACGTCAAGTCAGGAGCGTACTTCAGCTCAGGCGAACAGGGCTTCGACGGCACCGACGCCCTGGCTTTCGCCCGCAACCGCACCGACACTCCTGGCGGTGACTTCGGACGCAGCCTCAATCATGGGTTGCTGATGCTCTGGGCACTGACCGCCACCCAGGATCGTGGGATTGGCGACCTTCCCACGTTGCTGGCGATCCTTACTTCGATCACCGAGACGAGCCTGACCCCGGCCGATCTGCTGACGATGGCAGCGGCCGCCTACGAGCTGGATCCCGAGCAAACGACCAACATCGTCGCCCCAGGGTTCGTCGGCACGGCGGGCGCGGCAAGCGTGGTCCGCCTGCGCGACGAAGCGTTCCTCCTGTTCGAAGACATCCTCGACGGCACCATCGACGACGAGTACTGAAGGTTGGGCGGGGCGGTCCCGCAGAGGACAGCGGACAGCGGAAGGCCTACACCTTGGCGAGGCGGGCTTGTTGGCGGTTGTAGCGACCACGGCCGAGGAAAGCCCAGACGACCGTGATCGCGGCCATCACGAACAACGAGGTGAGCACTCGGCCGCCGAGAGCACCGGATAGGAACTCGATCCGGAAATCCGGATCTCGGAACTCAAAGACCCTGAGCAACCAGGTCACCGTCTCCGGGATGTACATCACCGCAAGCAGGCCAAGCACTTGCAGGGCCATGAACGGGAGGGCCCCCCTGTGGATATCGGCCGTTCTCACCTCTGGCGGCGCCACTGATTGGAGGTAGAAGAGCGAGAATCCGACAGGCGGGCTGATGAAGGCAATGTTGAGGTTGATGGCCATCATCACTGCGAACCAGACCAGATCGACGTTCAGCTCGAGGGCGGCGGGCACGAACAACGGCATCACGATGAAGGAGATCTCGAGGAATTCGAGGTTGATGCCCAAGAGAAATACGACGATGTTGGCGGCGATGATGAACCCCCAGAAACCGCCTGGGATGTCGGTCAGCCAGTCCGTAATCAGCCGCTGACCTCCGAGCCTGTCAAAGACCAGGGCAAAGAAAGTCGACGCAAAGAGGATCTGGAGCACCAGGCTGGTGATATTGGCGGTCGACCGCGCAGCATCCACCAACAGAGACCAGGTCAACCTCCGGTTGCTGGCCGCGAGCACGACGGCCCCTAGCGCTCCAACCGAACCGGCCTCTGACGCGGTGGCGATCCCGAAGAAGATCGAACCGAGGACCGAGAACACCAGCACGATCGGCGGCACCACAGAGATTGCGGCCTCTTTGAGCAACGCGAAACCGTGGATCGTGCGTTCCTCCTTGGGGATCGCCGGCGCGGTGCCAGGCCGAACGTAGGCGATCGCCACGGTGTAGAGGGCATACACGGCCGCCAGCATCACCCCGGGGATGAGAGCCCCTGCAAACAACTCACCAACGGACACCGGAATGAATTGGGAAAGGACGATCAACACGAGACTCGGCGGAATCAGCTGGGCCAGGGTCCCGGAGGAAATGATCACACCAGTCGCCAACTTGTGGTCGTAATTGGCCTTGACCATCACCGGGAGCGACAGCAGGCCCATCACGATGACCGTTGCTGCCACCACGCCGGTGGCCGCAGCCAGCAACGTCCCAACCACCACCACCGCCACCCCCAGGCCGCCTCGCACCGGTCCCATCAGCAGGCCGATCGTCTTGAGCAGCCGCTCGGCCAGACCGGACTTTTCGAACACAGCCCCCATGAACACAAAAAACGGGATTGCCAAGAAGGTGAAGTTGTTGACTGCGTCGCCAAACCATTTGTTGAACAGTCCGTTGAGCACCTGAGGAGCAACTGAGCCGGTCGCCCAGCCGAGCACAAAAAATACAACCGCGGTGCCAGCGAACGAAAACGCCACCGGGTAGCCGACCAAGAGGAGAGTCAGGAACACCACGAACATGATGATGGCGAGCCACTCAGGATTCACGGAACTGTCCCCTCGGACTCATTCGACCCTCGTGAACTCGGCACTGTGATCTTCGTCGCCACCCACATATCCGCGCAGGATCGCAACGAGTTTGACCATCTCGGCCAGTGCCTGGGCCAGCAAGAAAATGAAAGCCACCAGGATCATCGCCTTGATCGGCGCCCGCGGCAGCCCGGACGGGTCAGGTGACTGTTCCCATACCTCCCACGAGAACTTCACCGATGGCCACGAATAGCGGATACCGATCAGGGCAAACGGGATCAGGGCGATGGAGTGACCGATGACGTCTATCCAGGCCTTGCGCCTGCTCGACTGGTCCGCAAACCAGAAATCGACTCTCACGTTGATCTGGTGTTTGAGGATGTAGGCGAAACCGAATAGAAAGATGAGCGAGTACAGATACCACTGTGCCTCGATCATCCCATTGTTGGTGAGGCGAGTACCCGTCAGCTCACCTGTGTAGCGGAGAATCACGTTGGTGAGCCCGACGGCAACGGTGACCAATACGATGTACTGGCTGATCGCGCCAGTCCACTCGGCGAACCGATCGGCACCTCTTTGGTAGGCAAATGCAGCGCGCATCACTGGACCCGGCTGACGGAGCAGATTCGGTGCCTCTTGCGTCAGATTCTCGTCGCTATCGCTCACGGCCATTCCCTGTGGTCGGTCGACCCACTGGCTCTCTCTCCGTCTTCAAGACGAAACCGGCGCAGGCCGAATGTGGGCCTCACCATCATGATGAGGCCCACCTCGAGTCAACTGCGTTTGCGGTCGATCAGCGCTGCGATTCGTAGGCCTGGTAGCTGGCCTCTGCCAGAGAGTGCCACGCCCGGATGCCGCTGCGGAAGGCCGTCCAATTGTCCAACACCGACCGGAAGTCGGTGTCCTCAGCAGCATTCTCCTCGAACAGCTCGAACGAGGCTTCCTCGGCTCCTCGCATGACGTCGTCAGGAAACGGCAGAATCTGCACGTCCCCGCTGTCGACGATGTCGGCCAAGGCGGGCGGGTTCAGAGCGTCGTACCTGGCCATCATGTCGACATTCGCCTGCTTGGCCGCAGTTTCGATCACCGCCTGGTACTCCTCGGGGAGACCATCCCACGCCTCAACCGGAAACTGAGCTTCGAGCGAAGGGCCCGGCTCCCACCAGCCCGGGAAGTAATAGAAATCGGTGACCGACTGGAAATCGAGCTTGGTGTCGTCGTATGGACCAACCCACTCTGCCGCGTCGATGGCATTGGTCTGGAGCGATTGGAAGATCTCCCCACCAGGGATCACCTGCACCGTCACACCGAGCTTCTCCATCACCTGGCCACCCAGGCCGGGAATCCGCATCCGAAGGCCCTCGAGATCGGAGAGTGAGTTGATCTCTTTGTTGAACCAGCCGCCCATCTGCACACCCGTGTTGCCGGCCGGGAACTGAATCACCCCGAAACGCTCACGCTAGATGTCCTGCATCCTGTCGAGCCCGCCGCCCTCGCAGAGCCACGAGTTCTTCTGGCGACCGGTCAAACCGAACGGCAGCGCCGTGCCCAAAGCAACCACCTGGGCCAGCCCTACGCCGTAGTAAGAACCAGTGTTCCCGGCCTGCACTGCTCCGTTCTGCACCGACGGGAGCACTTCGAGCCCAGGAACCAGCTCACCGGCCGCCCGAGCAGTCATCGTGAACCGGCCACCAGTCATCTTGGTCACCCGGTCGGCGAAAACCTCGGCGCCACCGAAGATGGTGTCAAGGGCGATTGGCCACGAAGTGGCAATCTCCCAGTTGAGTTCAGGGAGATCGCCCGCCTGTAGCGCAGAGTCGAGATCGCCGTTCCCTGTGGTTACTACCTGTCCTTCGCCCTCTTCCTCGCCGGTACTGCAAGCGCCGAGGACCAGAGCCCCGGCCGCACCCGCTCCCGCGAGTTTCAGGAAGTCGCGTCTTTCCACTTTTCGTCCTCCTCATCAGGCGGCCGGTTCGTACACTGGCCGTCGGCAAAACTCTACTCATCCACCTACCTCACGTGCGTCACAAACGGTGAATCTGTGCCCAGATTCACCGCCTCGAGATGGTCGCTGACCCGACCATCTCGACCCAGCACCGTTCGGATTGCGCTGATGAACAGGTTCTCGAAGGAGCAATTCTGTGCAGGTGCCCTGGACCCAGGGCAGGAGATCAGTGACTTCAAGTGGGGCGATGTTTGTGGTTGACCTCGATCTTGAAGCCCCGCCACAGTCCTCGGCTCTTGGTGGAAAGGTGCGCACTCGAAGCCCATTCCATCAGACTGGGAGCCACCAGCACCCTCACGTCATCTACAAAGACCCGTTTGTAGGTCTTCGTGTTCTTGCCTTGTAGGTGGGTGTCGACCGACACCTCGGCGCGTCCGCCTCAGGAGATGGGCGGTATGAAATCCAGAGCAGCAGTGCCACCCTTACGTCTAACCAGCGCCAAGGCCGCTTCGTCCAGAGTCAGATCAAAAGGGGTTGCCATCAGGCAACGATAGTGGGGACCATGTTTCACCATGGCCGAGATCGACCGACCAGCGTCAGTTGGAGTCAACCGTTGATTCGGCGGCAACTGATTGTTTGACTCTCAGGCGAACGGCCAACGGCAACAACACGAGTAGGCCACCGACGATCACCAGCCGGGAGAAACCTCCGGCATCCAGGATGAGACCCGAAGTGACCGCAGCCACGGCACTCGAAACCCAGGTGATGGCGTCCGCAATCCCTTGAAGCCGCAATCGTGCATCCCCCTCGGTGGCCGCGTTGACCAGGGCACTGCCCCCCACAAAGCCGAAGTTCCAGCCAAGTCCCAACAAGAACAGGGCAGGCAGGAGAAGCACCAACTGATCGCCTGCTGCCGGCGCTGCCAGCGCCGCCGCGCCCAGAAGCAAGAACTGGCCGGCGAGAATCACTCGCAGCGGTCCGGATTTGTCGACCAGCCAGCCGGTCAGCGGTGAAAAAAAGAACATTCCAAGGGTGTGCACCGAGATCACAAGGCCGACCATGCCGATTGCACCACCGGCGGCCCGAATATGGACCGGGGTCATTGCCATGATCATGGTCATCACCGATTGGCCAACCGCCAGGCTGATCAAGCCGTAGACGACGACAGGCCGTCTGAGCACGAGCCCGATCGAAACCGCACCGCCTTGGGCGTCAGCGACCGCCTTGGGAGCGAAATCGAGCGGATCTGGCCGCAGGAGGAAAAATATCAGGACCGCCCCGGCCAGTACAAAGGCAGCCCCCACCAGGAACCCACCAACCAGGCCGTCGAGTCCGAAAGATACCGCTTGAGTCTCAGCCGGCCCAAGCAGCCGTGGACCAAGCACCGCGCCGATCGTGCCGGCGAAGACGATCCACGCGATCGCGGACGCCCTCCGGTGAGGGGGTGCCACGTCTGCGGCCGCGTACCTGCCGAGTCGTTCGCCACTGGCACCGACGCCGAATACGAAGAGGCCAACCAGGAACAGTGGGAATGTCTGGAGCTGGATGGCCACGATCGCCAAAACCGCTCCCACAACCGCCACCAACTGCGCCACCACGTAGCCGAGCCTGCGGCCGACTTTGCTCATGTAGGCCGACACCCTGGCCGTGCCTGCCGCGATACCGAGAGTCGCAGCCGCCGCCGCCAGACCGCTCCAACGGGCGGACGCCAGCATGTCTTCTGCCGCCAAGGCGGTCACTGTGATCGCCGCGATATATCCGGTCCGATTTATGCCGGCGGCGATGAAGAGGACGACCAACAGGCGGAGTCGGGTCCTGGTGTCGTCAAGGGTTTCGGTCTTCACTTACGGCAGTGTATGTCATTTTCGAGGGCGGCCAGGCAAACCGTTTGACGGCGTCCTTAGGCGGCCAATACCGGTTGTTTCGGTAGGCCCAGTATTCGAAGGGATTGTTGTAATAGGCAAAGGTTTCGATGATGGCCAGCCGTTCGGTACGGGACACCGCAGCAACCATGACCCCTATCAATCCAGCCCCAACCAGCCAGCCGACGTAGAGAAGCTGGAATAGAGGACCGAACGTTCGATTCTGGAATACGTGAAGACCCTCATGCTCCACGACGAAACGGCGTCGATTCGCCACAGCGCCAGACTCTCCTCGTAGGCCAACCAATCCACCCGCGTTGGAAACCACGTTGCCCTGGGTCACCGCGAATCCACGGCGTAGGCCCAGGCCACCCGAGAAGACGTGACATCCGTTCCTCGAACTCAGATCGGCTGCGTAGTCTCGGTTGGACGCAAACAGGTTGAGGACACCCAGAACCAAACCCAGGGTTGTCCCGGCGAGCCCCCAGGTCGAGTCGGCCACGAACGAAACCCACCCGACCGGACGTATCCAGTCATAGATCCCGGCCCAGCCTCCAGCCAAACCGTTGGCCCCTGCGATGGTGGCGCCCAAGAACCCAAGGCCCAACCAATCCGTGGCCACGAATCCGAATACGGCGCCCAGGGCACCGGTGGCCGCCGCCTCCGTCAATGCTCCACGGTCCTTCAGAAGATCACACCCCGATGGGTCAGCGACAGGACATCCATCAGCGCGGCAATACTGATGTGGAGGGCAGAACCCAACCAGATCGAGCGCGTCTTGAGCGAGAGAGTCCCGAGCACCGTGCCACCCACAATCGCCGCCAACGCCTCGGCCGCCGGTTTGTTGAAATGGATCATGTTGTATGGAACGATCATCACGAAGATCGCCAGATACCCCAATCTCCATTTCAATCCATGAACGAGGAAACCTCTGAAGAAGAACTCCAATGCCACGAACTGCATCGCATAGATCCCCCACCAGATCCACATTCGAGGCCACAGACCTTCACCGGCTGCCAGGGCATAGAACGGGTATTTCGCCTGAAACGCGCCGGTGAACGAGGCGGCTACAACAAAGGGAACCGCGAGCGCCAGCAAGACGACATAGTGACGCCCCTGCGAGCCGATCCCCCGCCACGCGAGTCCATAGTCTCCTACCCGTTCTCCTAGTACGAAATGGATCACCAGCCAGGGGATGGCCACGTAGCTGAGAATCTGCACGCTCCCCCAGAAGACCAGCCTGTTGAATTGTGAGAAGCGAGAGGCGAAGAAGGCTTCGGAAGCCCGGTCGGCCAGGCCATCGAACCCGAGCCCTCCGAGCGTTGTGACAAACCAGCTCGGCCCGGATGTAGCTCCGAAGTTCAGAGCCGTCAGAGCGATGGCGGCCGTGATGGCCACGACCACCGCCTTGCGGTTGGCGACCGATCGAGGCGTGTGGGCCAGGTAGGCGGCGGAACGGTCGTCGGCCTCATCGGCGATGTCGGTTACATATCTACGCCAGAAGGTGGAGCGGGCTGTTTCATCGGGGTGCGACATGGCCGCGCAGCGTAGCGATCACGCTCGTTCGAGATGCCCCAAGTCAAACCCACAACCCGCAGCCTGAATACTTGCTCGGGTTCGCCACCCCCCTCCGTCGCTTACGCTCCTCGTCCCCCCAACCGAACGGCTCGTACCTCCCCGTCCGGGGGGACAGATGTTGTTGCACCCACTTGCCCAAACCATCTCCTCCCCCGTGCGGTGACGAAGGAGCCGCACAGTTGGGGGAGGTGGCGGCGAGTCACTTTTCGACGCCACGAGGGGGCCGTACCCACCAAAAGAAGCCGCCCACCCCGACTTCGTCGAGGTAGGGGGACAGATCATGGTGCCATCATGCGCTTATGGCGGAGCGGAGCACAGTCGAATCGTTTCCAGCCCTGGTCGAGCGGTGGGCGAAGAGCGACGACTTCGAGGGAGAGCTGGTCCACTCCCGGGTGGTCAGTGGACGTGAGGCAGTATTCGGTGATCTGAGTACGCCCCTGGCCGGACCATTGGCGGCTCGACTCGCCGAGCGCGGCATCACCGGCCTCTACCGTCACCAAGCCGCAGCGGTCGAGCACATCCGTGCCGGCCGCCACACCGTGCTCGTGTCCGGCACTGCCAGCGGCAAAACCCTCTGCTACCAGATCCCGATCGTCGAGCAGATCCTCGAAGAGCCGGCTTCGACGACGGCCATGCTGCTATTTCCGACCAAGGCTCTCGCCCAGGATCAGCTCCGCTCTTTCCGTGAGTTCCGCATGCCGGGCGTGGCGGCCTCGACCTACGACGGAGACACGCCTGGCGACAAGCGCCTTTCGGTACGCAAACACTCGAACGTGATCTTCACCAACCCTGACATGCTTCATTTCGGCATCCTCCCCAACCATGGCAAATGGGCAGATTTCTTCCTGAAACTTCGTTTCGTCGTCGTTGACGAGATGCACATTCTCAGGGGCATGTTCGGGAGCCACACCGCCCACATCATCAGGAGGTTGCGCAGGATCGCCGAGCACTACGGGTCGAATCCCACGTTCGTTTTCACCTCCGCGACCATCGGCAATCCCTCAAATCTCGCCGAGGCCCTGTCCGGCCTCGATGTAACAGTGGTGGAGGGCGACGACTCCCCGGTGGGTGCCCGGGTAGTCGCCATGTGGAACCCACCGCTCGAAGATCCCGAAAAGGGAACGCGGAGATCTTCCATGCGAGAGTCCACCGACCTGTTCGTGGACCTCGTCCGCCAACGCCGGCATACGATCGTGTTCTCGAGGGGCCGTAAATCGACGGAATTGATCTTCCGATGGGCTTCTGACCGACTCGAACCCGAGCTGGCAAACAGGATTGCCCCTTACCGGGCCGGCTACACGCCCGCCGACCGTCGTGAGATCGAACGGCGCCTGTTCGACGGAGAGTTGCTAGGGGTCACCGCTACCAACGCTCTCGAGTTGGGTATCGATGTTGGCAGTCTCGACGCAGCAATCATCAACACCTTCCCAGGGACGCTCGCCTCGTTCCGGCAGCAGGCGGGCAGAGCGGGCCGCGCCAAGGACGACGCTCTGGTGGTATTGGTCGCCGGCGCGGATGCCCTCGATCAATACTTCATGCACCACCCAGACGAACTGTTCTCGAGGCGAGCAGAGGCTGCTGTCGTCAACCCGGACAACCCGACGGTTCTCGACGCCCACGTCGGATGCGCGGCCCACGAACTTCCACTGACCCATGCGGACGCCACTTTCTTTGGGGATGGGATGGAGGAGTCGGCCAACCGACTCGTCCAGGCCGAGCATCTACGGCTCAGGGGTGGTCGACTGTTCTGGGCTCGGAGAAAATCGCCCGCTTCCCAGATCAACCTCAGATCATCTGGAGGACCCACCTACACAATCGCAGACCAGGACGGAGAACTGTTGGGCACCGTGGAGCAGGAGCGGGCCTTCAGGGACACCCATCGGGGAGCCGTCTATCTCCACCAGGGGGCCACCTACCTGGTCGATGATCTCGACCTCGATCGCCATGAGATCAGGGTGAGTGAGCGGCGGGTCGACTACTACACCCAGCCGAAGGAAGAAAAGTTCCTCGAGATCCTGGACGTCGAGGCGAAGGGTCCGCTCGGCTCGCTGACTCATTGGCTCGGAACGGTGAGGGTTGAGAGCCAGGTCGTCGGGTTCCGCAAGAAGCGACTCGGATCAGGCAAGGTTGCCGATGCGCTCGGTATGGAGTACCTCGACTTGCCTCCGACCACATTTGAGACGCAGGCGTTCTGGTTCACCTGTCCAGACGGCGTGCTGGATGAGGCCGGCGTTGACCCAAGGGACATCCCTGGCACCTTGCACGCGGCGGAACACACGATGATCGCGATGCTGCCGCTTTTTGCGATCTGCGACAGGTGGGACATCGGCGGCCTGTCCACGCCGTTCCAACCCCAGACGGGCACCAATACGATCTTCATCTACGACGGCTACGACGGAGGGGCGGGCATAGCACCCGTCGCGTACTCCTTCGGGCACGAGCACGTCGAGGCCACCCTCGCTGCGCTGGTGGATTGCCAGTGCGATTCCGGCTGTCCCTCGTGCGTGCAATCACCAAAATGCGGAAACTTCAACGACCCGCTTTCCAAACACGGCGCCATTCGGTTCCTCCGGATTGTCCTCGGATAGGCAGAGTCGGCTGCGCCCAGTTAGCCTCCTCGCACGAGATGAAAGTCCAGGAGGACGTTGATGATCCGGGTTTTGGCGATGATTGCGGGGCTCACGCTGGTGGCCACAGCATGTGGTGGCGCAGACCCCGGTTCGGTTGCCAATACCACTGCACGGGCGACTACCGCAACCACCTCATCTGGATCCACCGAGCCTGCGGAAACCCAGGCACCGGATTCTCAGCCGGCAGACACGCAACCGGCAGACACCCTGCCGGTAGACACTCAGCCAGAGGAAGAAGCAGCCGACCAAGAGGAAACGCCGATACCCACCACCCGAGATGGATCGGCCACGGTGACGCTCGAGAACGGTGACGTCTTCGAATTCGCAGTCCTGTGTGTGCTCAACCCTGCCGAGGTCGGAGACACGGAATTCGAGTTCTACATCGTCTCATACGACGACCCGTTCAACCTCGATGTCAGCCAGTTCACCCCGGATTCGTTCAATGGAGCCGCCAACATCTCCATTTACGACAGCACCAGCTTTGGTACGACGTGGGAAGCCAACACCTTCCTCGGAGGCGAAGTCGAGTTGGCCCTGGACGGCACCACCGTGACAGGCAGCGGCGTGTTCTTGAAAGGCGAAGACGCGGAGGGTCCTGGCGTCCGAGGCGATCTGGTCGCCAACTGCTAGGTCGTTGCCGAGTCGCCGCTCCGCCGGCGCGATGCGAGAGCGATAGTAGGTCTCGCTGCGTTCACGATCGCACGATCGATGAATCGCCCATCCGGAAGGGCAATGGTTCCGGCTCCATCCACCAGTCC
>CALCCX010000102.1 GCA_937900165.1 uncultured Acidimicrobiia bacterium
TATGTTGTCTGATCTGTATTTTAGTTGATATCGTTGGTGCATTTCGTAGTTATGTGGTGTCAGTATGCGCTTTTGATTTGATGTGTTAGTGTTTTATGTTAATTTATGTACGTCTTGTTTTTGTATTTTTTTTTTTTTTTTTTTTTTCAAGCAGAAGACGGCATACGAGATATATCAGTGTGACTGGAGTTCAGACGTGTGCTCTTCCGATCTTCATCAGGATCCTGGGCGGCACAGACGTTTCGATGATCACGACGGCGTTGAGATACGGACCCTGCTCAGGCCCGCCTACCGGGGCGGTCTCATAGAGAGGAGAAACGGCGACCACATCGCCAAAGGCGTCGAAAGCCGTTACGGCGTC
Organism: uncultured Acidimicrobiia bacterium; assembly: GCA_937900165.1. Classification (GTDB taxonomy): domain Bacteria; phylum Actinomycetota; class Acidimicrobiia; order Spongiisociales; family Spongiisociaceae; genus SZUA-232. Next base: position 362 of record CALCCX010000102.1, read on the forward strand.
CTGAAGAAAGCCGACACGGTTTCCGAGATTCGAACCGAGGGCGATGGCCGCCTTCGTTCCAAGAGGGCCACCTGGCTGAGAGCCAGGCATCAGGTCAGCGGGAGCGCACGATGGTCACAGAAACGTCCCGAAACTCGAGCGGAATCGGGGCATCCGGTTTGTGGATGGTCACCTGGGTCCGCTCAACTCGATCATCAGCCAGAGCTACCTCCGCAACCCGTTCGGCAACCCGCTCGATCAGATCCCATCGTTCAGTCGAAACTCTCGTCTGAATCGCGGTAGCAAGTTCTCCGTAGTGGACTGTCGCGGCCAGATCGTCGGTGGCCCCGGCTTCGGCCAGATCCAACCAGAGGTCAACGTCAATCAAAAAGGTCTGACCGCCCACCTGTTCCACCGCGTCCACACCGTGGTAGGCAAATACCTCCAGGCCGATCAGCGAGATTCGGTCTTCGCCCATGGTCAGGCATCGATGGCAGGGATCATTGCTCGAGCCTCGGGACCGAGAGGCCTACCGAGGATCTCTTGAATGACCGCCGCCGCGACTATGGGATCATCGACCTTTCCAGAATGTACGAGATGACCTGCGAGCACCCCCGCGACTGTGTCATCGACGAAATCGCGGTGGATCAAGACCCGACCGGCAGGGTCGGCCAGCGCCTTGGTGAGGGCGTCGAACACCCTTGCAACGTCTTCGTCCGAGTATTCCTCGTCGAGGGGCTCGTGGATGACTTGCATACCCATCGCCTCGTAGCTGGCCAAGTTCTGGTTCCCTGGCAACATCGATACGACAACTGTGATGCCTTGATCCTTGAGCCACGCGAGCTCCTCCTCGCGTCGCACGCGGCGATGCTGAAACCCATGCCCGCCGATTCGCTCTGAAGTTGCCAGGCGATCAGCGATCACCCATACGAAATCTCGCGGCCGAAGGCCAGTCGTCATAGTTCTAGCTCCCACCACGAACCCTAGCGTCGGGGACGCGCACTGCGTCAAAATCAACCATTGTTTGGACTCGAATTCCTGGTTCAGGTTCCGTCCGAAGTCTGGGCCGCAGCCACCCCTTCGCCGGATGAGACGCCATGAGACGCAGGCGCCTGAATACGAGCGGACCCGTCTTTGACGGTTTCCCATTTCGGTACGTCGGAGAAGATTTCGGCCACCATGGCACTGTCGAGGGTTTCGATCTCCAGCAATTGGTCTGCGATCCGATGCAACGCTGCCTCATGCGTGACGAGGATGCTTCGCGCCTCATCATGGGCTTGGGCTATGAGCTCTCTGACCTCGCTGTCGATCGCAGCGGCTACGTTGTCCGAATAGTCCTGCTGGGCGTTGTAGTCGCGACCCAAAAACACCTCACCGTGGGTCTTGCCGTATTTGATGGGACCCAACTCGTCGCTCATACCCCAGTCCATCACCATCTTGCGGGCGATGTCGGTCGCTTTTTCAATGTCGTTCGAAGCGCCGGTGGTGAAGTCGTCGAAGATCATCTCTTCGGCGCTACGGCCTCCCATCAACATCGCCAATTGGTCGGTCAATTCCGACCGAGCCTGATAGGACTTGTCCTCGGTCGGCAGTGCCAGTGTGTAGCCGCCTGCCCTACCTCTGGGGATGATCGTCACCTTGTGAATGGGATCGGCGTTGGGAAGCGCGTAGCCAACCAGCGCATGGCCCCCCTCGTGGTAGGCGGTGATTTTCCGTTCTTTCTCAGACATCACCTTGCTCTTGCGCTCAGGGCCGGCAATGACTCGATCGATCGCCTCCTGAAGCTCTGACATCTCGATCTTGGTCTTGTCGAAGCGCGCCGCGAGAAGTGCCCCCTCATTGATCAAGTTGGCCAGATCAGCGCCCGTAAATCCTGGTGTTTGCCTTCCGAGCACCTCGAGATCGACGTCGTCGGCCAGCGGTTTGCCTTTGGCATGCACCTTCAGGATCTCGATGCGGCTTCTCAGGTCAGGTCGGTCGACGACCACCTGACGATCGAACCGGCCAGGGCGCAGCAATGCAGGGTCGAGGATGTCGGGCCGGTTGGTGGCGGCGATGACTATCACACCGGAGAGCACATCGAATCCATCGAGTTCGACGAGCAACTGATTCAGGGTCTGCTCTCGCTCGTCGTGTCCTCCTCCCAGGCCTGCGCCACGATGCCTGCCTACCGCATCGATTTCGTCGATGAAAATAATCGCTGGGCCGGCGGCCTTGGCCTGCTCGAAAAGATCTCGGACCCGGCTGGCGCCTACACCGACGAACATCTCGACGAAGTCTGAACCCGAAATCGAGAAGAACGGAACGCCGGCTTCTCCCGCGACGGCTCTGGCGAGCAAAGTCTTGCCGGTTCCGGGTGGACCGAACAAGAGCACTCCCTTCGGGATCTTGGCTCCCATGGCCCTGAACTTCTGGGGAGATTGCAAGAAGTCTCTGATCTCCCCGAGCTCTTCGAGGGCCTCGGGCAAACCGGCGACATCTTTGAACGTCACCTTCGGCTGGTCCTTGGTCACCTGTTTGGCCTTCGCCTTGCCGAACTGCATGACCCGATTGCCGCCGCCCTGCATCTGCATGACGATGAAGATCATGAATCCGATCAAGAACAGCCACGGCAAGAAGCTGAGTAACACTTCCCAGATGGTCGGCGGTTCCTGGTCGGAATTGACCGTGGCGCCAGACTCGACGAGCGTTCTGGTCAGATCGGATTCGAATTCTGCGGTGTACGAGCTGACGAAATCCGTTGACCCGTCCACCGCGCTCATGAGAGTGCGATCTATGGCGTTTGATCGCTGGAGGATCGTGACTTCGTCGATGTTGCCTGCGTCTGCCTGGGCAAGTACCTGATCGAGGCTCAGCTCGTTCGTGTCGTCTGGCGGCACAAAAAGTCGTTGCCCAACGACCACGAGCAGGAACACGGCGAGGCCGTATACGAGGATTGTGCGAGCGGTGCGGTTCAAAACATTCCCTTGAAAAAAGTCATCGAATAGGCGTGCGATCAGACAATCGGCGCTCCCTCCAGGCTAAGACGGTATCAGACCCCTGGTGGGGTGCAACCAATGCTACGACCACTCAGCAGCTATGCGGGCGGCTTCGTGTTCTTCCAGAACCCCTACATAGGGAACGTTGCGGTACTTGCCGACGTAATCGAGGCCGTACCCGACCACGAACTCAGGACCAATCGGGAACCCGACATATTTGGTCTCTATGTCTACCCGCTGAACGCCCTCTTTGAGAAGCAACGCGGCTACCTCGAGGGACGCCGGGCGTCTGACCCTCAGACTCTTGAGCAAATAGTTCAAGGTCAGACCAGAGTCGATGATGTCCTCGACGATCAGGACATGCTTATCGGCGATTTCTTGATCGAGGTCTTTGATGATCCTCACGACGCCAGATGTCTTGGTCGCCGCTCCGTATGACGATACGGCCATGAAATCGAACTCGACCGGCAGGTGAACATGTCTGGCCAGGTCGGCCATCACGATGAACGCACCCTTGAGGACCCCAACCATCAATAGGTTTTTGCCCTCGTAGTCCTCGGTGATTTGAGCACCTATTTCTGCGAGTTTCTGGTCGATGTCCTCAGCGGAAATCAATACTCGACCGGCGTCCACCGTTCCTCCTGTGATGCAGAGGCCACAAGGTAGCGCTCGGTGGCCTCAGTCACCCAACCGAGGGCACTCCGCCTCACGTCTGGAAGCCAAAGCGGACCATGATTCGAGCTGACCAGGATCGGCCATCCGCTTCTTTCTGACTCAGCCACCCGATGCTCGGCCAGGGCATCCAGTGCGGATTTGCTTCCCTGGCTGCGCAGGACCAAACGGTCGTCAGGCGAAACCGTTCTCAGAACCATCGTTCCGTTTGCCACGCTGGAGTCGAACACCTCGTTTCGACGGGAGGCGGCGAGGGTCACCGGGCGGGTAGAGGACACCTCGAAGGTGACGGACCATCGGCCGAATCGATAGACGCCATCCCCTTCGATCTGTATGGGTTCTGGCAGAACCTGGACCACTCGGCGCGGATCGACCAGTTCAAGGCGATTTTCGACCCGTCGCACCAGAATCCCCCCACCTATGTGGGCGCTGGGACCACCGCCAGCGACCCTCAGCACCGATTCGACGTCTTCGGATGTGCCCGCATACACGCCGTCCGTTTGTCGCAAGGCTCGTCGGATCGCCTTGCGTGCCAGCGGCAGTGGCGCCGTGACAAGGCGTGGGATATCTATCGCAACGACCGATCCGTCTGTTCGGACCTCGATCGAAAGAGATCGCTCGTCAACGAATTTGGACTCCTCGGCGGCCAATCGTGCCCCACGCGCGATGGCCGGAACGATCTCGCGACCGGCGGCCTCCTCCCAGCCGCGCAACATGGAGCGCAGCCTCACTCCCGTATAGGAGGGGTCGAAGTTGGCCCGATCGTCGATGGCCCGAAGTCCGAGCAGAGCGGCCAATTCACGGAGCTGATCTCGTCTGATTGCAAGGAACGGCCGAATAACTCCGGGCCGCTCGAATGGGATGCCCTGCTGTCCGTGTAGACCCGCCCCTCTGGCCAAATTGGCCAAGACGGTCTCAGCCAGATCGTCAGCAGTATGCCCAGTCACGATCAGGCCGTCGCCGACGTGGCGTTCGAACACTCGGTAGCGCCCCGATCTCGCGGAAGACTCTGAGGCACCGACTTCAATCTGCTCTTCGATCAGCGGTACACCGACTTGGCCGGCAACCGCGTCTGCCGCGCCCGCCAACACCTGCGAATACGGCCAACCGTGATCGACATGCAGTGCGGTGACGTCCGCGATTTGTGCACACGCCCACAAGGCAGAGGCACTGTCCGCTCCCCCGCTGGTGGCAACGATCAGGGGCCGATCGTCACCCGGTCGATCACCAAGGGCAGCCGCGGCCGCTCCAATGACAAGATCGGCGAGCTCGCTCAGCCGACGCGAGCGAGCCAAAGCGGCGGGTCCTCGATCTCGGCAATCGTTGGGAGGGTCTCTGGACTTTGCCAGGCAAGGTCCAGAGCCCGCCATCCTGCAACCTCTTCAACACCGAGTACGAACTTTTCGCCCAGTTCGTACTGGCGCATTTTCATCTCCATGCCGGTAATCCGTAAGAACGCGGCCATGCGAGGGTCCTGGCGTCGCCGCTTGATGAGGCCGGCCATTCGTTTCTGGGTGACCAGGACCCTAGCTCCGATACGGTCCATCACGACATGTCCGTGGCCCTCGAGCAATGACATGAGGGCTTGCACCTTGTCGAGCTGCTCACGCTGGGAGGGCGACGCCATGAGTCCCAGCAGGCCTGAATCTCCAATGATGGGACGTCCCTGAGACGATGCCTTCCGCAACTCACCGGCCACCCGTTTGAGGCGCCCCTTTTCGGGCTCGGCATTGGCGATCAGTCCCTTCACCAATCCAAAGAAATAGTCCTGCATCCAAGGAACCCCGACAAACTGGAGCCGGTGGGCCGACTCATGAAGGGCCAGCCAGAACCGGAACTCGTCAGGCCTGAACTGGTTGTTCCGCTCCAGAGCAAAGATGTTCGGTGCTACCAAGAAGACTGTGTCGCCTCGCTCAGAAGATGGGAGGACCAATTCATACTGACCTAGGACACGCCTTGAGATTACGCCAAGAAGAGACCCAAGTTCAGCGGCGGCCAGCCGCTTGGCGATCCGGCCGGAACCGGACGCCAATCCACCGGCCATTCGAATTCCGTCAGCAAGACGTTCTTCGGCTGGAGCCAGAATTTCGGAAAAAAACCTCACGTTCGCCTGAACCCAGTCGGCGCGACCAATCACCTCGACGGCCGCCGACCCGCTGCCTTCCAGCCCGGTTTCTTCCGAGACCAGATCTGCGGCCCTCCTGACGAAGCTCGGGGCCTGAGCGGCCAGAGCATCGAGGTGGTACGACTCGGCCAGAGGGTGACTGCCTGCGAGTTTGGAGGCGAGCCGTTCGGCGAGGTCCCAAGGGATCCCGTCCGATTCCGGCGGAGCCGGCGCAGCGGTCATCCTGCTACCGAGAATCCGGTCACTCGACGATGCGGTAACGCTGTCTGGTCACCTTGACGAAATAGGCGATGATGGTCCCAACGACAGATAAACCGCCGATCAACAAAGTGACCGGGATCAGGAAGCGGAAGGTCCATTCAGGAGTCGCCTCTTCCGCCGGGTCTTCTTCGATCAGAATTGCTGGGGCCGGTACGTCGACTGTGACCTCGGCCGCCGGAGTGGTTTCTGCGTTTTCTTCCTCGGTCCCGAAAACAGGTGTGGCCAAGGCCAAGAACATCGCACTCAGGGCGACCAAGAACACCAGAAGACGCATGCGGGTTGTCATGTGGGTGCCAGATTAGCGCGTAGGCAGTCCGGTTATGCCACTGCCGCGGATCCGTGGCGAACCCTGCGTGCTCCTGAGCAGCGTTTGCACGCTACTCGTTATCTCGCATGAAGGTCTGGAGACGCTCCATCAACTCTGGAGGGGCGTCTTCTCGACAGCGCTCCTGCACGATAATTTTCAGCCGTTCTTCGAAAGAGAATCCGCCTGTGCAGGAGTCGCAGCCGCGCAGGTGGTAGCGGATGCGGACCCTGCGGAACCAGCTCAGCTCGCCATCGAGGTAGTGGTAGGCCCACGAGGCGGTTTCATCACAGCTGCGATCCGCCACCTGTTTCCTCTCTTTCGATGTCGACCAACCCACGCTCCTGCGCGAACTTCCACAACGCTTTTTGAAGCGCCTTTCTTCCCCTATGGAGTCGAGACATGACAGTTCCAATAGGAACGTCGAGAATCTCGGCGATCTCTTTGTAAGAAAACCCCTCAACATCGGCCAGCAGCACCGGAAGCCGGAAACGCTCTGGCAGCGTTTCGACGGCATTCTTCACATCCGCGTCGACGAAACCATCGAGCACTGCATCTTCTGCCGAACGAGATGCTTCGGCGGTCTCGGCAGATCCGATACGCCTGTACAGGTACAGGTCCTCGATCTCGCCGAGATCCACCTCGCTGGGCCGACGCTGGGCCTTGCGATACCGATTGATATATGTATTGGTCAAAATTCGGTACAACCACGCCTTGAGGTTGGTGCCTTCCTGAAACGTGTGATACGCCCGATATGCCTTGAGGAAGGTTTCTTGGAGCACGTCCTCGGCGTCGGCCGGATTCCGGGTCATACGAAGCGCGGCGGAATAGAGCTGTGGGGCGAAACCCATCGCATCTGTCTCGAAATTTGCCTGGTCGGCCATTCCGTCCTCGATCGTCCGATCGGCACGTTAGCCCACGGCCGAGTTGCGAAGGCCGTTTCGAGGATCGGCTATCCGCCAGACGCTATCCCTATCCGCCGCACGAGCCAGGGTGGTGGGGCGGACCAGTGGGCTCGGAACATAGCGGTTCCGCAAGGGCGAAGGGGTAAGATGCTGGCCGACGCCGGAGTAGCTCAGGGGTAGAGCGGCTCACTCGTAATGAGCAGGTCAGGGGTTCGATTCCCCTCTCCGGCTCCCAGGTGGGAGACACGATTCATTCACTGCGGTTTCTCGTGGGCGGCGCGCTGATCTTGCTGATCCAGGCTATGGATCCAAGAGAGAGGTGGCTCCGTTGGTCAGCGAGCAGCCTTGGCTGCCAAGAATTCGAGTTCCTCGGTCATCTGCTGGTGCCACGCCTCGGTGAGCGACCCAACGGGATCGTCTGCTTCGCAATGACGGACCGAGTCGATTGCTCTACCAACGACCACTCTGATTTTGGCCCGATGGATGGCGAGCCCACCGTCCATCGGCATTGCCTCATTGGCTCCAGAAATGGCCACTGGCAACATCGGGACACCCGCCCGCAGCGCCAACCAGGCCGCGCCACGTTTCGGCAGGCTCTCGCCCCAAGCTCTTGCCCTACGACCTTCAGGGAAGACGCCGATCCTGCCGCCGGCTTCGAGATGGACCAATGCCGTGCGCATCGCCGAAAGCGGATAACGGGTCCTGGACAACGGGACGGCCTTCGTGACCCGAAACGCGGAATCGAGGATCGGATTGGTGCCCCACAGCTCGTCAAGCGTCAAGAACCTGACCGGTTTACCCAGTGCGACACCTACCACGGGAGGATCCAGGTGGGACGTGTGGTTGGACGCGACGACAAACGGCCCTTTGGGTATCGGTGCTCGTCTCTCAATCTCGTAGCGGAACCCGACGGCTCCTAGGCCTCGCAGAATCGGCCAGAGGACACCCCAGGCGACTCGCACCCCCAGGCCATAGTCAGGCTGAAACACCGAGCCCCGCCAGTAGATCCGCCAGAACCAACTCCGGCCTCTGATTCTGCTGGAGCGACACGACGGCGTCGAGGGTCCGCTCAGCGTTTGCCACTGCAACGAAAGGCGAGATTCGCGACAGTTCGGTAGTCGGGAGGTCCGGATTGCGCACCGGCCCGCCAACCTGCGCTGCCGCGGCATCTGAGTACCACGAAGCCATGATCTCGAGGCCCGAGATCGTCAGGCTCTGCGACGCTCGATGCAGGGTCCGCTCGTAACGTTCTCTCGTCGCCTTCGACACCTCGCCGGTCTCGGTCTCCAGGGCATCGAGCTGCGACTCATGCTGCTCCCTGATCGCTTCGAGCAACGGGGCGGATGCGGCCAACATCTCTTCTGCCAAACGGAAGGCGTCACCTGGCCGCTCGGTCAATCTGGTCGGAAGAGACAGCCAAGCTGCGCGAAATTCCGCTGCCTCCGGCCGCGTTGCGAAGCCGAGCGCCAAGCCAGGTCGGCCTCCGGAAATCTGGGCCGCCCGAATGGCTCTCTCCGGATCGATACCTCGTTCCGTAAGTGCTTGGGCGATCGTGCCGTCCGGGACACGGCCAAATCTGACCACCCTGGAGCGACTGGCCACGGTGGCAGGAAGATCATCCTGGGCGTCAGCAGTCACAATGAACACGGTCGAGCCGGTTGGCTCTTCGAGCGTTTTGAGCAGAGCGTTGGCAGCCGCCTCGCTCATTGAGGATCCTTCGTCAATGATGAAAACCTTCCTCGCTGATTCCACCGGCATGAGGCTTGCCTGGGCGATCATCGCTCTCGCCTGATCGACTCCGATCATCGTGCGACCTTCTGGGGCAACAACGGTGAGATCTGGATGTCTGAGCCGAAGAACCCTCGAGCGGCACGGATCGGATTCGCAGAGCAGCAACGCCGCGAATCGAATTGCCACTGTCGTCTTTCCCACCCCAGAGGGGCCGGTGAAGAGGTACGCCTGGGCCGGGGCATGCGCCTCGGAACCGAGCAGTTCGACAACTCGCTCATGCCCGATCAGGTTATCGAACACGGTCATATCAGACTGCGGATCTGCTTCAGGGCCTCTGCCGCGACCTCTTCGATCGACCGACCAGCATCCACTCTGACAAAACGGTCTGGCTCCAGGCCTGCCAGATGTTCATAGGCACGAGCCACGACATCCAAGAACTCGAGGCCTTCTGCGCTGATCCGGTCTTCGACATCCTCCCGGGCCAAACCGGTCTCCGCATCGAGAGCCATCCACAGAACCAGGTCCGGCCACGTGCCGGCCAAACCTGCCTCATTCACAGTGCGCACCTCGTCGAGGCCAAGGCCCCTTCCGATACCTTGATAGGCCAGGGAGCTGTAGACCGATCGGTCCCCAATCACAATGGCGCCCCCGGCCAGGGCTGGGCGGATCACTTCGGCGGCCAGCTGGGCGCGCTGGGCAGCGAACAGCAGTGCCTCCGTCCATGGTTCTACCTGATAGTCGGCAGAGAGCAGGACGTGTCGAATCGATTCGGCAGCAGGTGTTCCGCCAGGTTCTCTGACCGTAAGAACCTCATGCCCTTCTTGTCTCAGTGCGTCGGCGAGCAGACGAGACAAGGTGGACTTACCCGTGCCCTCGATGCCTTCCAAGGCGACGTAGAGGCTCACTCGTCTGAGTCGTCTGACCGACGTTTGCCGCGCATCGAACCAAGAGCGTGAGTTGCATCTCTCATTGAGCGCGTCATCTCCTCGGAGAGTGGAGTCCGAAGGAGGGCCTTGCGAACTCCCCAAAGCGTGCCAAGGCCGGAGATGATGATGACGATGGCGCCGATCAGCAAGACGTTGCGGGTCCCGTCATCAAACGGAGGGGCGAATCGGCCGTCCAGAGCTCGAGAAACTGCTACGGCCACACCTAGAGACAAGATCATGGCGGTCCGAACCACGGTGAAGAGCGCGGCAAAGGTCCTGCCCCTCATCGTGTCATCGACCACCTCGTGAAGGTGGGTGAATCCCATCACGTACGCGACACCGGTTCCTATCCCAGCGGAAAACGCCCAGCCGGCCGATCCCCACACGGTGGTGGCGACGGTAGCCAAGAGCAGAGCCACCCCTGTGACGGTGAGACTGATCGCGAATACAACATCACGCCTGGTCGACTCTGCCAGGAACATCGCCACCACGAGCATGCCTGCGCCGACGCCAAGACCCAGGGCGGTTACCAGGATGCCGAAGCCCGATCCTGTACCCAGGAGTACGTCCTCGGCGAAATCCTTGCCAAGCACAATCAACGCGCCACCGCCAAAGAGCGCGCTGGCCATGCCGAGCACCACCCTGCGAACCTTTCCCTCCTTCGAAACGAAGGCGATTCCTTCTCTCATGTCGGCCAATGACCTCCGCCAACCACCATTGCCGCCATCCGGATTTTCTCGGGCCTCTTGCAGCAAGGTGGGTTTGGGAATGGCAATCGTGGCAACAATCATCGCGGAGATCGCGAAACTCACGGAGTCGACAGCGAAGGCGAGGCCCTCGGCGGAACGGAAGATTTCGAAAAAGGTGGAAAAACTGAACATCTCTGCAAAAGCGGCGGCCAGAGCCGATCCGAGTGGGGCGGTGCCGTATGCGGCCGCCAAAGACAGACTGTTGGCAGCAACCAGCTGATCGCCCCTGATCAGAGTCGGAACCGCTGCCTCTCGAGCCGGTTGACGGAACAGCGTCAATATTTCCAACACGACGGAAACTATGAATATCGTTACAAGGTTGGTTGTGAAAATCAGCGCAAGTACCACCACTGCCCTGCCGACATCAGAAACCACCATGACCACTTTGCGATCAAGGCGATCGGCCACGACCCCTGCCGCCGTAGCCAACAGCAACCCAGGAAGCAGCCTGCCAACCAACGGAACCAGCACGCCCTCGGTGCCCGCGATGTTGTCCGCCAAAGCGAGCACCGCGAAGAAGGTAACCCAGTCGCCGAGCGACGAAAGTGCACTTGCCCACCACAGTCTGGCGAATGGGCCACGCCTCAGCAGCTCGATGTCAGCTCCCCGTTCCCGTACGATGAAGGTACCAGTATTGACCAATATATTGGGCACCGGTTCCGAACGTGGTCTTGACACCCGCCTGCCCTTACCGCTATTCCTTGCGCCGTGACCAAGCCACTGATCATCGTAGAATCCCCGGCCAAGGCCAGGACCATCGCCGGATACCTCGGCAAAGAGTACGACGTGACGTCATCGGTCGGCCATGTCCGTGACCTCCCCCGCAGCGCGTCTGAGATCCCAGCCAAGTTCAAGGATCAGGCGTGGGCAAAGGACTGGGGTATAGACGTCGACGGTGAGTTCGAGCCGCTCTACATCGTGCCCAAAGAGAAACGGGACACGGTCAAGAATCTGAAGTCAATGCTGACCGATGCCTCCGAGCTGTACCTTGCGACGGACGAAGATCGTGAAGGCGAGGCCATTGCCTGGCATCTGATCCAGATACTGAAGCCGAAGATTCCCGTCCGCAGGATGGTATTTCACGAGATCACACCTGATGCGATCCAGAGGGCCATTGACAACCCTCGAGAGATCGACGCCGACCTTGTCGACGCCCAGGAGGCCAGGCGCATTCTCGACAGATTGGTTGGATATGGACTATCTCCGGTCCTTTGGCGGAAGGTCAAACCGAAGCTTTCGGCTGGAAGAGTGCAAAGTATCGCGGTACGAGTCATCGTGGAACGAGAGCGGGAACGCATCGATTTCGTCGCCGCCGGATATTGGGACCTGAAGGCAACATTTTCAACCGGCTCCGAAGAACGGTTCGAGGCCACCCTCATCAAGGTCGATGGCGACCGATTGGCCTCCGGTAAGGATTTCGGGGACGACGGCCGACTTGCCAATGAAACTGCCAAGGTTCTGGGGTCGGAGGAGGCGGCCGCCCTCACCGAGGATCTGGAGGGAGCCCCCATGACCGTGCGCTCCGTTGAGGCCAAGCCATACACCCGCAAGCCATACCCCCCTTTCAGGACGTCGACGATCCAGCAGGAGGCCTCACGCAAATTTCGATTTGGAGCCAGACGGACCATGTCCGCGGCCCAGCGACTGTACGAAAACGGCTACATCACGTATATGCGAACGGACTCGACGTCGCTCTCGGAGGTGGCGCTCACGACCTCTCGGGCGCAAATCGAGGACTTGTTCGGGTCCGAGTATCTGAGTCCCTCCGCTCGCCAATACTCGAACAAGGTCAAGAACGCTCAGGAGGCTCACGAGGCGATCCGACCTTCTGGTGACGTTTGGAAAACCCCGGAGGAAATTGCCGCCGAACTGAACGACGACGATCAGGTCAAAGTATATGAACTCATCTGGAAACGCACCCTCGCCTCTCAAATGGCAGACGCCAAAGGAGAAAGCGTCCAGGTTCGGGTGGCAGGCGACACACGGTCAGGGCGGTCGACCGAGTTCGCCGCGTCCGGGCGGACTCTGCATTTTCCAGGGTTTCTGAAGGTCTACGTTGCAGGCGCGGACGATCCCGATTCTGACAAGGACGACCAAGAGCGGCGCCTCCCCGCCGTCGATGAATCTGACCCCTTGTCCATCTCAGAACTCGAGGCAAAGGGTCACGAGACCAAGGCACCAGCCAGATTCACCGAGGCCTCTTTGGTCCGCAGGCTCGAAGAACTCGGAGTTGGTCGACCGTCCACTTACGCCTCGATCATCTCGACAATCCAGGACCGCGGGTACATCTGGAAGAAGGGCACCGCCCTGGTACCCACTTTCATGGCGTTCGCAACGATCTCACTGCTCGAAGGGCACTATCCAGACCTGGTCGACTACGCCTTCACGGCCCGTATGGAAGACGAATTGGACAAGATCGCCAGGGGAGAAGAAGAACGAGTTCCCTGGCTCAGAAAATTCTTCCACGGCAACGGCAGACCCGGTCTCAAAGATATGGTCTCGGCAGACAAGTTGGACCAGATCGACGCGAAGGAGATCAACTCGATCAAGATCGGCGAGGACGAGGTCGGAGTGCTGATCGTCGCCAGAGCCGGCAAGTACGGCCCGTACGTTTCAAGAGGCGAGGACACCGCATCGATCCCCGAAGATTTGCCCCCAGATGAGCTGACCGTCGAAAGGGCCATCGAACTGCTCAATATGCCGAGCGGCGACAAGATCCTCGGCAGCGACCCGACAACCGGGCTGACGGTGCTTGCTCGCCACGGTCGATTCGGGCCATATGTGCAGCTTGGCGAAGTCGAGGAGGGCTCCAAGGAGAAACCAAAAACGGCCTCGCTATTCAAGACCATGAGCGTCGATGAACTGAGTCTCGACGATGCCCTCGAGTTGTTGACCCTGCCCCGCGTGGTCGGTGTGCACCCGGAAAAGATCGGAAGAGCACACGTCTGAACTCCAGTCACACTGATATATCTCGTATGCCGTCTTCTGCTTGAAAAAAAAAACTATTTTCTCTCTTTTCTTTTTTTCTTTCTTCTTCCTTTCCCCTCCTCCCTCTCTCCTCTTTTCTCC
>CALCCX010000103.1 GCA_937900165.1 uncultured Acidimicrobiia bacterium
AACGCTATGGTGGAGATGTTGTGTTTGAGGCTGTTGTGCATCAGGAATCTAACAGTACAACAGATATTATGACTTTTTTTTTTTAATGATACGGCGACCACCGAGATCTACACTCTTTCCCTACACGACGCTCTTCCGATCTGCCGAACAGCACGACGCAATCGTCATGGTCGACGACTCCCACGCTGTCGGGTTCGTCGGCCCCAACGGAGGAGGTACACCAGACCACTGGGGCGTGGCGGACCGGGTCGACATCGTCACAGGAACCCTAGGCAAGGCACTCGGCGGCGCGTCTGGCGGTTACACGTCCGGAAAGTCCGAGGTCATCCAATGGCTTCGCCAACGCTCCCGCCCCTACCTCTTCTCAAACTCCCTAGCACCCGCTATCGCCGTCACCACCTTGACCGCTCTCGACCTCATCGAAGACGGCCGGGAGTTGCGCACCAGATTGACCACCAATTCTGAGTATTTCAGAGCAGGAATGGCCAAGGCCGGCTTCACCCTGACAGGTGCCGATCATCCGATCATCCCCGTGATGATCGGCGATGCAGCATTGGCGTCGGAGATGGCAGACCAACTGCTCGATCGTGGCGTATACGTGATTGCTTTCTCTTTCCCAGTCGTCCCAAGAGGCCAGGCTCGGATCCGCACTCAGATGTCTGCCGCCCATGACCTGTCTCAACTAGATCAGGCAATCTCTGCATTCTCCGAGGTCGGCCGCGAGCTCGGCATACTCTCCTGATGCGAGCCTTGGTCAAGACCACCGCCGCCCCCGGCCTGTCGCTCGAAGAGGTGGACGACCCAGAGCCGGGACCAAACGACGTTCTGATCGAGGTTCGCAAAGTGGCCGTCTGTGGTACCGACCTGCATATTGCGCGATGGGACGATTGGGCAGCGAAAACGATTCGCCCGCCGATGGTCATCGGACACGAATTCATGGGAAAAGTCTCAGGATTCGGGGCGGAGGTGTCCGGATTCTCGGTAGGTCAACGGGTGTCGGCCGAGGGCCATATCACCTGCGGATACTGCCGGAACTGTCGAGCAGGCCGGAGAAGGTTCTGCGCCAACACGGTCGGGATCGGTGTGAACCGTGATGGCGCATTCGCCGACCTGATCGTCGTGCCCGCCTCGAACGTATTTCCTGTACCCGATGAGATTTCCGACGACATCGCCACAATTCTCGATCCCCTCGGCAACGCCACCCACACCACTCTCGAATACGACCTGGTGGGCGAAGACGTCCTCATCACCGGGGCGGGGCCGATCGGAATGATGTCGGTGGCCATCGCTCGTCACGTCGGCGCCCGCAACATCGTCATTACCGATGTCAAACCCGAGCGCCTGGCCATCGCCGCCGACCTCGGCGCCGACCGGGCAATTGACCCCCGCACGACGTCTTTGGATCAAGTCATGACCGACCTGGAGATGACCGAGGGTTTTGATGTGGGTCTCGAAATGTCGGGAGCGAGCGCCGCCTTGGACGAGATGATCGGATCGATGATCACCGGCGGCAAGATCGCTCTGCTGGGAATCCCTTCCGCGGACCGCGTTCCGATCGATTGGAACGACATCATCTTCAAGGGCCTCACGGTCAAAGGCATCTACGGACGGAAGATGTTCGAGACCTGGTACAAGATGACAACCATGCTTCAAGGCGGGCTCGATGTCAGCTCGGCAATCACCCACCATTTTTCGATCGAGGAGCATGAAGCTGCCTTCAACGCCCTCGAATCCGGCGACTGCGGCAAAGTGATCATCGACTGGGGGTGACAGGCCGGTATTTCGTATTACGTATTTCGCAATACGCATACGTCTGGGTCACAACCTGCGGATCGCCGCCAAATACGCCTTGCCGCGGGGCGATAACCGGTAGCCCGGGTTGAGGCTGTAGGTCAGCCCTAGGTTCTTGAGTTTTCGGACATCGGTCTTGAAAGGCAGCGTCTCGCTATGCAACGAAGCTGCCAGATCAGGGGCGCGGGTCGCTGGTTGCCGCTCAACGAGTTCTAGCACCGTCATGGTCCATGGGCCCCGTCTGCTCGCCTTGTCCAGCCGAGCCAGCCGGGTCGTGATCTCGGCGACATCGTCCTCAGAAAGGTCCGCGTCGGCGGCAAGCACTTCGCGCGGATCTGGCTCGTCGATGAGACGAAACTCGATCCGATAGATCGGATTGCCTTCGACCCCTGGCAAGTCGGCCACCAGAGTGGAGACCGATTCGTGGGCTGCCCGCTTGGCGTCGGCGTCGGTGATGGCGTCGGCTTCCACCTCGACGATGGAAAGCACCTCTACACGGCCTGCCCCCGTGCGGTAGGGGCGCCCCGCGACCACCCGGGGGCGATCCCAGCGTCGAAATGTCAAGGTGATCGACCCATCGATGATGCCCGCCCAAAAGCGTTTCTGAAACAGCACGGAGCGATCGTATCCTGCGATCAGTCGAATCGACAACGGATCTACCAACATGCTGACCATCGATACATCGGAGCGAAGGCGCCGACTCGCCCACCGTCATCACCTCTTTGCACCCTCTACCAGCATCGTGGAGGCGGCAACCGCGAATGTGGGCCTGCACAGCACCGACCCGGCCACCGTGTACCTGTCGTCCAGGGCCAGGGTCACGGATTTCTGTATCGGAGATCTGGAACGAGCCCTCTACGAGGACCGAACCCTGCTCCGTTTCCTGGCCATGAGACGTACTTTGTTCGTCGTTCCGATCGATCTCGCCGAGATCATGAACGCTGCCTGCACTAGAGCACTCGCCCCAGCACAACGTCGCCGTGTGATCAAGTTGCTCGAGGACCAGGCAATCGCCTCTGAGGGAGAACCATGGTTGGACGAGGTCGGCGAGCGAACCCTGCGCGCCCTCAAAGATCTCGAACATGCCACCGCGAAGGAACTCAGTGAGGTGGTGCCAGACCTGAAGACAAAGTACCTCGACAGCCGGGGCGCCACCTACGGCATGTCCACCAGAGTGCTTTTTCTGCTGGCTACCGAGGGCAAGATCGTCAGAGGCCGACCACGGGGCACATGGAAATCCACGCTATACGAATGGGCGGCGACCGAACAATGGTCGCCGGGTTGGAACGGCCACCTGGACGCCGATTCCAGCCGGACCGAGCTGGCCCGCAGATGGCTCGCCGCCTACGGACCGGGCACGCTCCGCGATCTGGGTTGGTGGACAGGCTGGGGTGTCAGAGATACCACCAAAGCCCTGGACTCTGTGGGTGCGGTGGAAGTAGCCCTAGACGAAGGAACTGGTTTTGTGCTTGCCGATGATCTCGACCCGGTCGCCTGCCCTGATCCGTGGGTGGCGTTCCTCCCCGCCCTCGACCCAACCATTATGGGATGGAAGGAACGTGATTGGTATTGCCGACCCGACTACGTGCAACAGCT
This sequence comes from uncultured Acidimicrobiia bacterium, assembly GCA_937900165.1. Lineage (GTDB taxonomy): Bacteria > Actinomycetota > Acidimicrobiia > Spongiisociales > Spongiisociaceae > SZUA-232. The sequence goes on from CALCCX010000103.1 coordinate 3,388, forward strand.
CTTTGATCGCAACGGCAACGCCGGCCCATCCATCTGGGTCGACAGCCGGGTCGTCGGCGGTTGGGGGCAACGACCAGACGCGACCATCGTCTACGAAGTCTTCGAAAACGTTGGTGCCGAAGCGTCCGCCCAGATCGATCAGGAAGCCGCATCATTGGAAACATGGCTGGGCGGCACAGTCGTCATCCCCAGATTCCGTACTCCACTCGAGAGATCACTCTCCGGGTGACCGGCCTCAGGCGGCATGAGGCCGATTCGCCATCGCCGCCGGTTGGTGGGGCTCGGTCCCGGATGCGAAACTTCCGTCATGGAGCGAACATCCAAGGCGAACCCAACACCACGGACCCCGCTCGGAGTTGGAAAACGCGGCGGGTTCGATCTCGGACCCGTCGGTGCCACGGCCGTTGTTGCTGCAGCCGTTGCCCTCACTGTCGCCCTCATTCTGGCGCTGATAATCCCAGACATAGTCGAACAAGATCTGCTCGAGGAAGAAGCGACCTCCATCAGAAACATCGTCAACGAGATCGTGAGTACCCACGAATCGGACGACGGGTTCTCCGACGAAGAGTTGGCCCTGCTCCAGGCGCAGGTTGAACGGTCCTTGCTCGGACACGAGATCGTGCGCGTGAAGATCTGGACCGACACGGGCACGATCGTGTTCTCCGATGAGCCGCGCCTGATCGGCAATACGTATGAGATGTCCGACCACCTTTCGGCCGCCTTCAGCGGGCAGCTCACCTACGAGAAACCAGATCTCACCAGACAAGAAAACGAGTACGAACGTGACTTCGGCCCACTCCGCGAGTACTACGTGCCTGTAGATGGTGGCGCTCAAGGCATCGAGATCGTGTTCGAAGTGTACGAATTGGCAGGCCACGTCGATGATTCCGTGACCCGCATCCGGGCAGCAGTCTGGACCGCACTCGGAGTGGGTTCGATCGTCCTCCTTTTGGCCCTCACTGCCGCGACCATCACGAACGTCAGAGCGGAGCGGAGACGAAAAGAACGGTCGGAGCGACTGATCAGTCAACTCCTCGGTATCCAAGAGCACGAACGAACGAGGATCATCGGCGCGCTTCACGACGACATCGGCCAGCCTCTCTATCGCATAATGTTCGGGCTCCAGGCAAGTCGCAAGATGGTCCGGGAGGGGTCCAACGTCGATCAAGAGCTGGCGAGACTTGATTCCCTGGTCAGAAACGTAGACACGACACTGCGAACCGAGCTCACGGCATTGCGTTTAGAACCAGGCGTGGAGATCGACCTGAAATCCGCCATCGCCGAGCTCGCCGAGGTAGTCGAAAGCGAGACCGGACTCGAAATCAACTTTGTGTCCGATGTTGAAACAGAACTCCCACTCCCCCACCGGGCAACCCTGTTCCGGGCCGCCAAAGAGGCATTGACCAACGTCAGCAGGCATGCGCACGCCGATTATGTCACCATGCGCTTGGTGGAGGGAAGAGACTCGACCATGATCGAGGTGATAGACGACGGAGCAGGCATGACCGGGCTACCTGGATTGGGCCTCACCACAACCAAAGACCGCCTGGAAGCAATTGGAGGTGGCATCGAGATCACAGATGCCAAAGGAGCAGGCACCCGATTCGTTGCATGGGTGCCGATCGAGCAGGCGGATGCACAATGATCAGGGTCGCGATTGCTGATGACCACCGCATAATCCGAGAAGGGCTCAGCCTGATTCTCGAGGAAACAGAGCAGATCGAGATCGTGGCCCACGCATCCGACGGCGCCGAGCTGATCGACGTCCTCCACAGTACAGAAATCGACGTGGTTCTCCTCGACGTTCGTATGCCGAGGATGTCAGGCCTTGACGTGCTCGAGCAGATCGGTGGGATGGGCATGGAAGTAGCCGTGGTGATGTTGAGCATGTACGGCGACCCCGTGTACGTCAGCAGATCCATCGAACTCGGAGCATCCGGGTACCTCCTCAAGAACGTCGGACAAGAGGAACTCGTGCGCGCCATCACCAAGGTCGCCGAAGGCAAGACTTACTTCCAGCCCGAGGTGAGCGGTCCCTTGTTCGCTCGTATGATCGGAGACGACGCTCGGGGACCAGTAGGTGATATGACCGTCGAGCAGATAAAGATCCTCCAGCTACTCGCCGACGGCGCAGACAATTCGGCCATCGCCTCAGCGTTGTCCATGAGCGATGCGAATACGAAAGCAAAGCTGAGGGCTATCTATGCGTCGCTGGGGGTGCAGCGACGCTCAGAAGCCGTGGCGGTGGCCATGCGCCTGGGCCTCATCTCGTAGCCTTCTAGCCGTGCGTATGCGCGATCTGACCGAGGCATCGGAGCCCTGAGCCGATCATCGACAGCAGGGTGAGACAACGAGAGGCAGTCGGGGCGGTGGGAAACCCGCTGAGTGTTGGTGGTCATCAATCTCACGCAGGCAAGGTCCCTTTCTCCGCCGCCAAAAGGACCGTGCATGGCTATCCAACGATACGCAGAACAGTTCCTTCGCTCCTGACCCCGCACCTGAACGGGAACGTACGTTGTCCTGGTGAAACATCCCTTGCCACACGAAGAGTGGCGGAAATATTCGAGGAGGTCAGTCATATGCGGACCAAGAACAAATTGCTCGTGATCGTGTTCGTGTTGGCTCTTGTAGCAGCGGCCTGTGGTACTTCAGAAGCCGAAGACGCTGCGACTACCCAAGCATCGACGACTACATCAACAACCCTTGGAACAACGACAACCGAGGCACCAGCGACCACTGAAACGCCACAAACGACCCAAGCAACACCCACAACGGAAGCACCTGCACCATCGGAGTCCTCAGGACGTTCGTTGGATGCGCCGGTTGCAACGATCACGGTCGATGGTGATGTGTCGGACTGGGCTTCGATCACCGGTCTCGCGACAACGCTCGAGCCAATCGGCTCAATGGCGGACTCGGTCGAAAACATCGAAGCCACAATCAAGATGGCGTACGACGATGAGAACGTCTATGCGCTGCTCGCCATCGACGATGACTACAACTTCAATGCCGAAGACCTCAAACTGTCGGCAGCCATCGCATTGCAGTTCCCCGTCGACACCGGTGGCGCCGCCATGGGTGCAGACGATGAGGCGGGTGAGAACTCGACCGGCATGGTCGACATCTGGCACTGGGAAGCCGAATGTGCCGTTGGTGAGCCCTCCGGTGGCGGAGCGGGTCATCCCCAAGGCGAGGGCAAGGATCCAGGTAACGACGCAAACTGCAACTTCGACGACGAATGGGCAACCGACGCCGAGACTCGTGAAGACGACAACGGTGAAGGCGCAGAAAACAGCCTCTACGGAGTCTGGACGCACACGAACCCCGTCGAAGACGGAACAGGTGTCTACTACTTCGAGATGTCCCGTCCACTCCAGACCGGAGACGCACAGGACGTACAGTTCACCGCAGGTGAATCGACCTTGCTCGCACTTGCATACTGGGACGTCGACTGGAGCGACAAGGGTTGGACCGACGACTCCCACGTCGTATCAGCCAACACAGGATGGATCGAGATAAACCTCCGCTAGCCCCTAGTCGTACCCAAAAACCGGCCTGTCCGTGGAACGCAAACCGAGCCACGGACAGGCCAGGGGGTCGCCAGAGAAGTCTCCAGAGCACAGGAGCCACGTGTGAGCAAGAGACGCCACCCAACCGAGACACCGGTGTCAATCAACTCCATCGACCGGAGGGACGCACTCAAGTACATCGCCATGAGTGCCATCGGAGCGGTCCCACTCATGGCGCCTGGTGGGGTCATGGACGGTTTGGTGGCGGAAGTCGTCAGGGGACCGGGCTCTGGCGATCAGATCAGCGCCACCGCCCCCGCGACCACCAAGTCGGGTCGGATCCGCCAATGGTCAATGATCATCGACCTCGCCAAGTGCGACGGCTGTCAGAGCCAGGGAACCCCTCCACAGTGCACTACCGCTTGCATCGAGGGGCATTTCGCCCCGCAGCCGATGGAATGGATCGAGGTCTACGAAGGTGAGGTCGACGGGGGTGGTACCCAGTTCATCCCAACCCCCTGCCAGCAGTGCGAGAACCCGCCCTGTGTGAAGGTGTGCCCGGTCGGCGCGACCTTCTCGACTCCGGAGGGAGTCGTTTTGATCGACCAGGACCGGTGCATCGGATGTCGCATCTGCATGGCCGCCTGCCCATATGACCGGAGGTTCTTCAACTGGGGCAACCCGCCGATACCTCCGGAGGCAGCCCTCGCCGACTACTCGGTTGAACAGCAGGTTCCCGCAACCACAGGAACGGTCATGAAGTGTGACTTCTGCCCGGAGATGGTGAGGGACGGCACCCTCCCCTACTGCGTCCAGGCGTGTCCCAATGACGCCATCTGGTATGGAGACCTCGAGGAGGACATTGCGACGAACGGTCGCACCATCGTCAAGGCTTCCCGGTTGATCTCAGAGAACAACGGCTACCGGTTGAAGGAGCACCTGGGAACCCAACCCCGCGTGCACTACCTGCCAGGCCACGGAGAAGACGTCGGACGTGACCCTGGGGATGAAGGCCGCATGCCGAGCGAGTGGCCGTGGATCGAACGTGCCGAGGGAGCAGTGTCATGGACACGGTGACGAACTGGCGGGAACGGCTGATCAGCAGGACAACGAGGCCGGCACGCATCACCACGTACAAGTATTGGTTGTGGCTGGGTCTACTGATTGTGATTACCGGCAACGGCGCATTCCAGTACTGGAACCAGTTGCAGGACGGACTCTACGTCACCGACATGAGGGACCGCATCTCCTGGGGTCTGTACATCTCAATGTTCATCTTCTTCACCGGCGTGAGCATGGCCGGCACAGTGATCTCGGCGATGCTGCGTGCGGCGAAGGCACAGTGGAGGGCCTCGATCACCCGAGTCGCCGAGTTCATCACCGCCTTCGCTCTGATGATCGGAGCGGGGTTCATCATCGTCGACATGGGCCGCCCGGAGCGAATCCTCAGCGTGTATCTCCACGGCCGTTGGCAGTCCCCGATCATGTGGGACGTCATGGCGATCACAACGTACCTGACCGCGAGCGTCATCTACCTGTACGCACCGATGATCCCCGATCTCGCGCTGTTCAGGGATCGGCTAAAGGACAAGGTCGGAGGCCTGCGCAACTTCGTCTACAGGACACTTGCCCTCGATTGGAATGGCTCATCGACGCAGTTCCGACTGCTCGGCAAGGCGATCACGATCATGACACTCATCATCATCCCGATCGCGGTGTCGGTTCACTCGGTCGTGTCGTGGATCTTCGGCATGACCCTTCGTGTCGGATGGAACACCGCAATCTTCGGAATCCTATTCGTGGCGGGAGCGGTCTTTTCCGGGCTGGCCACCCTCATCATCATCATGGCCGTCCTCAGGAAGACGTACCACTGGGAGGAGTACATCACCGAACGTCAGTTCAGATCGGAAGAGCACACGTCTGAACTCCAGTCACACTGATATATCTCGTATGCCGTCTTCTGCTTGAAAAAAAAAAAAAAAAACAGAGAAAGAG
>CALCCX010000104.1 GCA_937900165.1 uncultured Acidimicrobiia bacterium
TTTATAGTATGGTTGTTCTTTGTGTGTGTAAAGCAGAAGAGGGAATAAGAGATATATAAGTGTGAATGGAGTTCAGAAGTGTGTGCTTATGATCTATAGGTAGATAATGTATTTTGTGATAATAGTATGTTTTTTTTTTTTCAAGCAGAAGACGGCATACGAGATATATCAGTGTGACTGGAGTTCAGACGTGTGCTCTTCCGATCTGACGTGTGAAAGGTCGACGCGATCGTCTGATCGGCCGGCCGCGTAGTGGAGTACACAGTCGATGCGCTCGCCTCCGAAGGTTGTGCCGATGGTCTCCAACTCGAAGCTCTCCTGTCCCTCCGAGATGGCTCCCAATTCGTTGATGAAGGCATCCTGCAAAGACTCTGAGCGCATGTCCTTGGGGAAAGCACCGAGTAGCTGTTCGACGCTGTCGGCGCCGACAAGCTGCACGCCGGCCGGGTTGACGTTGAGGACTCGGATTAGGTCTATGCCGTGGTCGAGAACGTCGGGATGCGCTCTGAGATGCGCCCGTATGTCCTTGATCCCGCGTTCCTGGAGGCCGTCGAGCCAGGCCCCGACCGCCGAGAAATCCTCCTCCCACAAAGCGATCGGAGATCGCTCGAACAGGTTGCGAAAGCGCCGTTCACTGTCCCGGAGTTGGCTCTGGGCCTCGATGCGTTCGGTGACGTCGCGAATGATCGAGGTCAGGACCGTGTGTCCACCCACCTCCACCTTGGAGATTGTGATCTCCACCGGGAACTCCTCCCCACTCTTGTGGCGTCCGAAGAGCTCGGACCGCTCGCCCATGAGACGTTGGGTGACGTTTCCTTTCGTGAACGCCTGGACCTGGTCGCGGTGGCGTCGCCGGAAGCGATCGGGCATGAGCATCTCGATCGGCTTTCCCAACACTTCCTCCGGGGTATATCCGAAGACTCTGCCTGCCTGCCTGTTGAAGACGATGATCCCGTGGCCGTCACTTGAAATGATGGCGTCACTGGCGTTGTCGAGGATCGCCTGGAGGCGACTTTCGCCCTCGATGACCGCTAGTTCCCCCCGCCGCCGTTCGATCGCACTGGCCAACACGTTGGCGACGGACTGAAGGAAGTTGATGTCTACAGAGGTCAATGTCCGCCGTTGGCTGGTGTGGACGCCGAGCACGCCGTAGGGGTGCTCTCGGCCTTCGATGACAACACTGATCCCGCTCACGACTCCGTGATCGGTGAGGAGTCGGGGCGCGGTGAATCGTCTATCGGTTGCGATGTCCTCGACGATGACTGGGTGGGCGGTCGACATCGTGAACCCCGCCTGCGAGTCGTAGCCGGCTTCCACAGTCGCTTTTCCGACCAGGCCCTCGTTCCAGCCCACCCCCGCCTTCAGGAGGAATTGGTCCCCTCCAGGGAGGAGTTCCAGGACCTTGCCGTATTCGAGATTCAGTGTCGTCGTGAGGACCTGGACGGCCTCGTCCATCAAGGCCGTGAGATCGAAGGCGGTCATCGCCGAATGACTCAAAGCCGCAACTGCCACCTGCTGGGATTCTCGGACGCGGAGAGCTCGCAAGGCCGTTTCGGCCTCCCGTCGGCTATCTCCCTCACGCTGGAGGAGCCGGCTGATTCGAATGGCGGCAGCGCCCTGAGCGGCCACCGCGTGAGCGATCCGGACCTGCTGGGGAGCGATCGGTCTGCGCTCCCGATGGTCAAGTAGCAGCACGCCGAAACCCTCTCCCCATGCCGCCAGGGGAACGAACAAGACGGACTTCATCTTGAAGGGCGTCAGCCACTCGGGCGGTATCAGCTCGGGGACCTTGTTCGGTTCTGTGTACGCCGCCGGCTCGCCGGACTCGACGACCAGCCGGGCGGCCGGAAGGTCGGCCTGTATAGATCGGAACCTCTCCCACAGTTCGACGTCGGTGTGGCCGTCAGCGAACTGGCTCATCACCGGCTTGAGGGGTCCGTCACCTTCTATCAGCAGGATTGAACAGCGTTCAAAGCCCGCCACCCTGGCCGAATTGCGGGCAACGGCAGCCAGTACCGTGCTGACCTCGGTCGATTCGGTCAGGACAGTTGCCACCTCGAGGAGCGCTTCGCTTTCTTCTGTGCGTTCCCGTTCACGTTCAAATGCCCTGGCGTTTTCAAGGGCCAAGGCCACGATTCCTGCCAGCTCTCGGATTTCTGTGAGCCTGCCCTGGAGATCTTCATACTCACCTTCGACGACCAGGGCACCCATCAATATCGAGTCGATGGACAGAGGTGCCGCCAGCAGAGACTTGATCCCGTACGTGTTGATGAGCTCCTGAGGCAGCACGTCGGCCGGGTCCCCGATGAGCAGCACTTCTTCGTCTGTGGCGAGCCTCGCCGCCAGCGCTGAGCTCTCGAAAGCGTTGGAGCCGCGCCAGGCTGTGAACTGTGGGTGGTTGGTCTCCCCAGACGTGTACTCGGAAACGAAGGGTACAAAGCGCCCCTCCTCGACCACGTAGACGGTGACTCGATGGGCCACCAGCGTCTCACCGATGAACCGGCTCAACTCGGTGAAGACTTTCGCGGTGGAGCGTTCCGTCCCGGCCAGGTGGACGAAGCGGAGGAGGTCTTTCATCGACAGCGACGCCATGGTTGATGAGTCGGCAGGCCGAGTGCTCGGCTTAGAGGCGTGGCGGCAGCGCAGACGCTAATCGGACGGGCTCGACTGCACCATCGTGCCCTGCTGTCTCCCGCATTGCAGCTAGCCAACATGTCTGTTTGCTTGCCCCGGTGATCCATCACATCCCCTACGCCTGCCAGCCTACTGATTGCCCACCGCCGAAGGGGGCTGATCGGTTCTCGAGCAAGCGAGGGCGGGTCTTCGCTTGGCCACTCCCGGTCTGTTTTCATAGCGGCCGACATGGGAGAGCCACTCAAGGACCGCATCAATCAGGGCACTGTGGAGCGACTCGCCTGTCGGCTCGGGTCGGTGTGGTCCTCATTCGACGATGCAGGCTTTGTCGAGGAGTTGTCTTCAACCCTCGATGATTTGGAGCTCGAGGACCGGGCCGCGGCAATCGCCACCGCGATGGCCAGATCGGAAGAGCACACGTCTGAACTCCAGTCACACTGATATAACTCGTATGCCGTCTACTGCTTGAAAAAAAAAACAAAATAACCACCCACCACAACTCAATCACCCATATAACCA
>CALCCX010000105.1 GCA_937900165.1 uncultured Acidimicrobiia bacterium
GTAAGTATACGGACTGTAACTGTCGGTGGAGGGTGATAGGGATGTAGTGTGGGTTTTTGTTTTTTTTTTTTCAAGCAGAAGACGGCATACGAGATATATCAGTGTGACTGGAGTTCAGACGTGTGCTCTTCCGATCTGGACTTCCAGGGCTACTTTGCCTTCGAGGCGGGCCAGGTTGGCTCCCAGGCAGAGGTGGATGCCCTTGCCAAACGAGATGTTCTTGCGGGCGTTTTGGCGGAACATGTCATACACGTCCGGGTCGTCGAACTCGCTCGGCTGGTGGTTGGCCGCGCCAATGGAGAGGAACACCTGGGTGCCGGTCGGGATGTCGATGCCGCCAAGGGTCGTGTCTCTGGTCGTGATTCGGCGCCAACCGATCTGAGGAGAGTTGACGCGGATGACCTCCTCGAGGGCATTGGGAATGAGTGAGGGATCGGAACACAGACGGTCCCAGTCATCGCTGCCTGGCACGATGCTGAGCAGGCTGTTCGAGAGGAGATGGGCGACTATCTCATGACCGGCGAACGAGAGGCCGTAGAGGATCGACTCGACCTCCCGGTAGGTGAGATCCTCGGGATCGGCCTCGTGGTCAGCGAGCAACTCTGAGGCGAAGTCGTCTGCCCGATTCTTCATCCGGTGAGCGGTGAAATCTCGCACGTAGCCCCAATAGGCGACCATCTTCTTCGCTATCGCAGCCTGTTCCGCCGGTGACGGTTGGCCCCACGAAAATGCCAAGCGATCAGAACACCATCCCTTGAGCTTGGTGTCCGATTCCTCTGGGAACCCGATGAAGCGGAAGATCACCTCACCGGGCAGCGGGTGGGTGAAGGCTTTGACGAAATCAGTGGGTGGACCGGCGGCGACCATGTCGTCGATGAGTTCGTGGCAGCGCCGACGGATGTAGGGCTCCAAGGTCTTCATGCGCCTCGCCGAAAAACCCTTGCGCGTGTACTTGCGGATCCGCCCGTGATCGGGCTCCTGGCGGTTGGACATCACCGCGATGGGGTCGAAGTCGGATGCAGCCAGCACGGCTTGGGCCTCTTCTGCGATCGGGAACACCGGGTCTTGTACGTTCTCGGACGAGTACGCCTGTGGATCGAGGAAGACCTCCATGACGTCTTGCATCTTCGTCACCACCACGTACCCGAATCGCTCCGCGTAGAAGATCGGCGTTTCCTCGCGGAGCTTGGTGGTCATCGTGTAGGGGTCGGCCGCGTATTCGGGAGATAGCGGGGTGAATTCGTGGTTGACGGGGCAGCCTGCCGGAGGATCCGGTGTCTCCATCCGAGTGTGGTGGTAGGACGTGTCGGCCATCCCGTCACCCTAATACTTAACATGTTAAGCTTCAAACGAAACCACGTGAGGAGGGTGATGAGTCTCTACTACGTTCAGAAGTTCCTCTACGAGCTCAACCGGGACCCCAAGGTCCAAGAGCTCTACAGCCAAGATCCCGACGCGGCCTACCAGGGGTTCGACCTCACCGACGAGGAAAAGCGGGCGCTCACCGAACCGGACATCGGCCTGTTGTTCGTCTTCGGGGTCAACGGGCAGATCCTGATGCATTTCGCCGCCTTCCATAAGATCGACTGGCAGGACTACCTCCAACAAATGCGGGACGGCGTGGACGAACACGGTGAAGTCCGAGACGGGGTCTACAAGGTCACGGGTTATCAAGGTGTCGAGGCGCACGCGTCTGCGCTTGGCCAAGAGTCCCACCTAGGCGAGGAGTAACCATGCCGCTGGTTTTCGCAGGAGTATGCAGTCACGCCCCAGGAATCACCGGCCGCGCCGATCAGGCCGACCCGGTCGTCCGGGACGAGTTCTACGCCAACTACGACAAGATGCGAGAGGCACTCGAGGCGTCGAAGCCTGACGCCATCTTCGTGATCGGGGCAGAGCATTTCGCCAACTTCTTCATGAACAACATGCCGGCGTTTGCCGTTGGCATGGCCGATTCATATGAAGGCCCTATCGAAGATCCTGAATGGTTGGGCATACCGGCGGTGACGGTCCCCGGCAACGCCGACCTCTCCAAGCGGATGATCTCCGAGATCATGAACACGGTCGACATCTCATACGCGGAGGAATGGAAGTTCGATCACGGGATCATCGTGCCGCTCCACTTCCTGACCCCACGCTACGACCTCACGGTCATCCCGGCCAACATCAACTGCCAGGGCCCACCGCTCGCCCCCCTATCGAGGGCCTGGGAATTCGGCAAGGCGATCCGTCGGGCCGCCGACTCGGTGCCCGAACGCATCGCGATCATCGGCACAGGAGGGCTGTCTCACTGGCCTGCCACCCCGGATTCGGGGAAGATCAACGAACCTTGGGACCGCGAGTTCATGGACAGATGGCTGCGCAACGACAAAGAGGCCCTTCTGTCTTACACCGACCGGGAGGCGTATATCGATGCCGGCCAGGGGGCCGGCGAGATACGTACCTATGTTGCAGTCGCCGGCGCCACCGAGGGTTCGACGGGCGACCTCCTCTTCTATGCCCCCATTCCGATATTTTCGGTCGGTTGCACGCTGGCCACCATGAGAGTTGCCTGAGCAGGTGCCGATCGACCTGCAGGAGTTGAAGGGCTCGATCCCGCCGCTGATCACGCCATTCCGCAGCGGGGAGGTCGACTTCGACGTGTACGCGGCCATGGTTGAAGCCCAGATTGAGGGTGGTTCACACGGGCTACTGATCAATGGCACAACGGCAGAGCCCGCCAGTTTGACGATGGCCGAGCGGAACCAACTCGTCGACCTGGCGATAGAGGTCAACGATGGCCGGGTACCGGTGGTGGCGGCGACCGGATCGCAATCGCTGGCCGAGACCAGGGCCTTGACCGATCACGCAGTGGATGCCGGAGCCGACGCCCTGCTGATCGTCACTCCCTACTACACCAAACCGCCCCAGCGCGGCCTCGTCGAGTACTACCTCAACGTGACCGCCGATCATGACATCCCCTGGATGGTCTATCACATCCCGGGTCGCACCGCAGTGTCGGTGACCATTGACACGCTGGTGAGATCGGAAGAGCACACGTCTGAACTCCAGTCACACTGATATATCTCGTATGCCGTCTTCTGCTTGAAAAAAAAAATAAACAACTAAAAAAAAAAACAAACAACATATCTCAC
>CALCCX010000106.1 GCA_937900165.1 uncultured Acidimicrobiia bacterium
CGCTCTTCCGATCTCGTCCGATCCGCTGATAAAGATCACCCCAAAGCGTTGCGTGCGTGCGCATGGCCCGAGCCTCGTCGGTGTCCGTCGTGTTTGCCGTCAACACGCGGTAATACAGCTGCTCGGGGACTATGAGCTCCGTCATGTCCTGCGTGACTCGGACGTCCATCTCCACGTACACCGGTCGCAGTGCCGCGAGGCTTTGGAGCTCAGGCACGCTGAGCGTTCCGTCGAGCACGTAGCTGCGCAGCAACGGGGTCAACTCCGGTTCGTCTCTGACGAAACGATCGACCAAGCTCGGATACGTCAGCAGTGGAAGTGGGATCATCGTGACATCGGGTCGATTGTTCTCCTCGGCTTCGCCACCCCAAAATCGAAAGATCGTCTGTGGGTTATGGACCAGTACGATCGAACGCGGTGGCAGCGAGCGACGAAGGCCGTCGTCGAACACATCGGTATCGACGAAGTCGGCGAGCGACGACGCCCCGGAAGAGCGAACGAATTGGAACGAAGCGAGAAGCGCCAGGATGGCCCCGAGTATCGGTGCGAGTCTCGGCCTGTTCGGCACCGCCTCCGCGAGGGCGCTTAGCAGAACACCGATCGCAAAGACTGCGAGTATCGCGAGGGCAGCGTACGACAGCATGAGGTATGCGAGCGCGTCCGGGTTGCCGCTCACGAAGCCGAGTATCGCGCGACCGAGCGCGTAGGCCGCCCATACGGTAAGCCAAAAAAGGCCGAATTTTCGCGATGCTCGGACCCGCAGCATGAAATACGCGCCGAGTAGCGCGACAACCAACGTCACGACGTGAAGGTCTTCGCCCGTCACGAGCACAACGTCGGCGAAGCGTTCGCCAAAAGGCGCCACCGCGTCTGGGGCCAGGCTCTTCTGAAAAGCCTCGGCGGTGACGACCCAGAAGAAGCGGCCCGCCGACGACGGATTCCCAAGGTTGAGAAACGGCTCCCGAAGCGCGCGCAACGGCAGGTAGAGATAGGTGACGAGCCCGGCGCTCACGAATCCGGCCGACCATGCGAACGGACGCCATCCCCAGGTTCGCCACACGCCGACCAAAAGCCACAGGGACGGAATGACGGCGAGCAAGGCGAGGTAGTGGTGGTTGGAAAGCGCGAGGCCCAACGCCAACGCTGCGTGATAAAGCGGCCGAACGTCACCGTCCGGCCCCGAGAGCGAAACCCGAAGCAGCCGCTCCATCGTGATGCACAAGAGCGCCGCTTGCAGCGCGTACACTTCGGGGCGCACGGCTTGAAACCACCAGGCTTGCGTCCCGACCACCCACCAGGTCGCGGCCAGGGCCAGCGGGAATTGCAAAGAGTCGCGGATCATCCCCCCGACTTTCAAGGTATGTTCGAAGGCAAAGAACAACGCGACCGCCGCGACCGCGCCGAGGAGCGAGCAGACCAGCGCGACGCGAAACGCGAGGGCCCCAATCGGCGCCAGATTCGCCGCGCCAAGGACGATCGACGCGAGAGGATGCCCAGGCGGATGCGAGATCCCAAAGTCCGCAGCCACAGCGACGAACTCCCCTCCGTCGAACCAATGCGCGTACCCCGACGCGGTGCTCACATAGAGGAAGAGCGGCGGAACACCGGCAAACAGAGCCTTCATCAAGTTAGAGTGCAAGACCCGCCCATGATCGACCGACAGCACCAACGCGGTCAAAATCTACGAACAAGACATGCGAAACCATGCACGTCCACATGCGTGAGCGTACGCCGACATCTACGGTGACGTGCGTGGGCGCATGTAGACATCTACTGAGGAGCACGATGGTAGCGATGGGTCCGCGAAGTGCGCGCCAACCCAAACTGGCGTGCTAGTCAGTCCCTTGCCGCTCAAATGACCCCACGTCGCACATCGAGCCCCCCGTCTCCGGGCGTGGCTCGTCGCGTTGGTCGGTGGTCAAGGGCTCACCAATTGCATCGACGCAGACCAACTTCGGAATCATGTCAATAGCGACGCTGCCCACCATGAGCGCGTGCGTGCGCGTGGGTCCGCCGTTGTCGGCCAATGCGTCGAGCAGCGGATCGATCGGGCTAGCGCTTGTGCCAATTTGGTTGTCATCGACGCCATCGCTGATGCCAAGGAGGCCACCGAGACGCATCTGTACGCCCGGCTGTGTGATCTGACCAATATGGATCTGCGGCTGGTCTGCTATGACCTGACCTCCACCTACTTCGAAGGATCGACCCGCCCCTCGGTGAGGTTTCCGTCGCGGGCGTTTGGGTACTCCCGTGATCATCGCGGTGACCGGCCCCAGATCGTGATCGGTTTGTTGTGCACCTCAGATGGGATCCCGATCGCGCATCACGTGTTCGCCGGCAACACCAACGACGCCGCCACCCTTGGCGAGGTCCTTGCGGATCTCAGCGACCGGTTCGCGGTCGGCCGTATCTGTGTCGTGGCGGACCGGGGCATGATCTCGGTTGCCAACGTCGAAGTCGTCGCTGATAGCGGGTTCGATCACATCTTCGCTACCCGGCTGCACCGAGACGCCGCCTGCGCCGAAGCCCTCCAGGCCGCCGACGGCGACGACACGGTCTGGGTCGAGGTCCCCGAAGCGCACAGCCGCGCCGCCGAGGTCACCCTCGGCGATCAGACCAGGGCGGTGGTGGTCGAATCAGACGCCCGGGTTGAACGCGACACCGCCCGCACCGCCGAACTGGTCGCCAACACCGAAACGAAACTCCTTGCCCTAGAGCAGCGGGTCCGAGACGGCCGACTCAAAGACCCAGCCAAGATCGGCCGGGCCGCGCAACGCATCCTCGGCTCGAGCGGTGCGGCCCGACTGTTCGACCTCGAAATAGGCGAGGGCCAGTTCACCTATCACTACGACCAAGACGCCCACGACTACGAGAAACTCCTGGCCGGCCGCTACGTGCTGTCCACCAGCCTCACCCCAACCCAGGCCTCCGCCGCCCAAATCCTCACCGCTTACCGCCAGCTCCTCAACGTCGAGTCCCGGTTCCGGGTCCTCAAAGACTTCCTGCACCTCCGACCAGTGCGCCACTGGACCGAACAACGCGTCCGCGGCCACGTCGCGGTCTGCGTCTACGCCGCCGTCATCGAAACCCTCATCAACAAAGCCCTGGTCGCAGCCGATATCCGCGACCCCGACATCGGCGACCAACACCTCACCGCCGCACGCGCCCTACGAGAACTCGACCGCATCCGACACATCAACCTCACCGCCGCCGGCCGCGACATCGCCCTCACCACCCGCCCCAACCCCGCCCAACAACAAATCCTCGCCGCCCTCAACATCGACACCAACACCTGGAACAAAGCCACCATCACCTGACCCCAACACGCACACGATCAACAGATGTAGGGGAAACACCACCCCACCACACCCCCACTCACCAGGGGATACGCGAAACACCCGCCAAACTCGGGCCAGGCACATTACTGCACATCGGACGCGACCGGCCAAACGTTGGGCGTGAAGTTGGGGCCCGGGTACGAGTCCTACTCGACACGAGCGGC
>CALCCX010000107.1 GCA_937900165.1 uncultured Acidimicrobiia bacterium
CAAGGGTTGCGTATTGTCTGCAATATGGCCAACCCATCCACGGAAAAACCAACAACAACCTCTGTTCAAGGCGGACTGCACGCCGTCCTGGTTCCGGGGTACTGGCTCGGCGGCTGGGCGTGGCAGGATGTCGAACCTGGTCTACGAGCAGCTGGTATCGAGCCGCACTCTGTCACCCTCCCAGGGCTTGACGGTTCGAGTACCAGGGGGTTGACTCTCCAAGATCACATTGAGGCTGTAGTGACACTCGTCGACAGTCTCCTAGGACCCGTTGTGCTGGTTGGACACAGCGGAGGCGGTGCGGTCATTCAGGGTGTCGCAGATCACGGTCCGGAGCGCATCATGAGGGCTATCTACGTGGACAGTGGCCCGCTTGTCGATGGTGTCAGTCTGGGGCAAGGAACTATCGACGACATTCCGTTGCCGTCTTGGGCGGAGCTTGCTGCGGACAACAGCAGTATCGAAGGGATGGACGAGGCTGCACTTTCCATGTTTCGCCAGCGTGCTGTCGCCCAGCCGGGGGGTGTTGCTGGTTCGCCCGTACGACTGAGTAACGATCGTCGGTTTGATGTACCGGTCACCGTCGTGTGTACCAGCATTCCTTCGGAGGCATTGCAACAGATGATTTCGGCCGGTCAGATACCCAGCGAACTCTTATCGGTTCGAGATGTCCGCTACGTTGATTTGCCGACTGGTCACTGGCCGATGTTCTCGCGGCCAGCGGATCTGACCGATGTTCTGTGTAGAGAAATCGCTGGATCGTAGACCAGCGGGGAAACGAGCCGTTCAAGGCCGAAGACTACAGACGTGTGACCGATCGGTAGGCTCCATCGATGATGGTTGGAGTCGCTGGCGGAGAGATTTGCCTGAAAGATGAGGGCACGCACTCATCGTGGGTCGAAGTTGTTGGGCCCTACGAGATTGCGGCCAGCCCGACCACGGTCGGCCTTTACTTGCAGATGACCGAAGAGGTAGATGCGGCCATGCAGGATTCCAACCTGCCAATGATCGAGGTCTCGTGGCTCGATGCCGTCCGATTCTGTAACCGCCTCTCCCAAAGCGAGGGGCTTGAAGAGGTCTACTTGATTGATCGCGACCCCGATTGTCTCGACGCGATCGGGAACGTTTGGGAGTGGTGCTGGGATATCTTCGATGCTGATGTCTACGGTCCCTACCGGGTGTTTCGGGGCGGTGGTTGGAATGATCAGCCACGCGGGTGTCGTGCATCGTGTCGACGGAAGAGTCACCCTTCCCTGAAGATCGATGACCTCGGGTTCCGGGTGGCGCGAACCGTCGTCTGAAATGGGCGCAGAACAGACGTTGATTGGTTCCGCTCGAAGATGCTGAAATACCCGAAACGAGCGGTCGTATCGATGAGCACGTCGGCGGACCAATATGACCGAGACGTTCGGCTGAAGGACCCCTGACGTGAGCCCTGGATAGTGGTCCAGGTGACGTGTGCCCCGTTTGTCGGTCTTGGTTTGTGGGAGTTAGGCGGCGGTTGGTTGGTGTCGGCGCTCGAATTCGATCGGGGAGATGTTCCCGAGCGTGGAGTGCCGGCGGCGGCGATTGTAGAACGCCTCGATCCAGTCGACGACCGCGGTGGATAGCTCGAGTCGGGTGGTCCAGGTTTGCCGGTTGAGCAGCTCGATCTGCATCGTTCCCCAGAACGATTCGACCATGGCATTGTCATAGGCGTCGCCCACGGATCCGATCGATTGGACCAGGCTGGCAGAACGGACTTTTTGGGAGAACGTCCATGAGGTGTACTGCGGGCCGTGATCGGTGTGGATCAACGTGTCGGCCTGTGGACGCCGGTTGTCGATGGCCATACCGAGCGCGGTGTTGACCATCGCGGTCGTGGCACGCCGATCGACTGACCAGCCCACAATGCGGCGACTGAACGCGTCCAACACGACACAGCAGTAGAGCTTGCCTTCCCGGGTCGGGTGTTCTGTGATATCGGTCATCCACAGGGCGTTTGGGCGATCCCGATCGAACGATCGGTTAACCAGATCTTCGGCGCTGTAGCGATTCGACCCCGACGGTTTGTGCTTCTTGCGTTTCGGCAGCCCCGCGATACCTTCCTGGCGCATGATCCGCCGGATCAACTTGTGGTTCACGACCTCGCCGTAGGAGTCTTCGAGCTCGGCACCGATCCGCCGCTTGCCAT
>CALCCX010000108.1 GCA_937900165.1 uncultured Acidimicrobiia bacterium
CGAGGAACACGACCGGGGTCCCGTTGTCGATGAACTTTCCGGCGGTGAGGGTGGCGACGGTGGCCGGGTCGACCGGGGTGATCGTGGTGTCGAAGTCGGCGAGATGTTTGAGGCGGGGGAAGCGGGCTTCGCGGATACGGCGTCGGCGTCGTCGTTCCGCCCGGTCGTCAACCTCGAGGGATAACAGTTCAGCGAGGTAACCCCGGTGGGTGAGCTGGTCACGGGCCGCGGCGTCGGCTATTTCGGCTGCTTGGGTCCGTACGGTTGGCAACGCCAGGGTGGTGGCAGCCGCGATGATGGCAGCGTCGGCGGCGGGTTCGGTCAACTTGGTCATCCGGTTTCTCCTGTGAGGAGCTGGTCGTAGACGACAACGGTGGGGGCGGGACGGTCGTAGCGGGACAGAGTGCCGATGGGGGTCACGTCGGCCGGCTCTCGGGTGTCGGTGTGACGGCGGGCTTCGACCGCGATCAGAGCCGCATCGGTGATCTGTGCCTGGTTGGCTGCCTCCAACGCGGTGACGATCGATTCGGTGGAGAGGCGACGGTGTTGTAGCAGCACGTCGATCAGGACCCGGGTGCCGTCCTTGTCGCCGGATCGGCGACGTGCCGGGCGTGTCAGATCCTCTGTGTAAGAGGGGTGGCCTGACATAGTGACCCTGGCGGTTGGAGTCGGGGTCTGTGGAAGGACCACGAATGACTGATAAGAAGACCGAGAAGCGGCCGGTTGCGGCTGAGGAGACGGCTGATGGGACTCCTCTAGTTTCTGAGGAGATGCTGGATGGGCTGATGGCCCGTGTCGAGGAGGAGGACGCTGAACTGTTGGGCCCTGATGGTTTGCTGTCTCAGGTGACCAAGGCCGTGTTGGAGCGGGCTCTCGATGAGGAGCTGACCGACCATTTGGGTTATGAGAAGGGTGATTGGGGAGGGCGTGGTTCGGGCAACTCCCGTAATGGGATCACTCCGAAGCGTGTGCATACCGATGTCGGCACGGTGGATTTGGAGGTTCCTCGTGACCGTAACGGTGATTTCGAACCTCGTATCGTCCCCAAAGGCGCCACCCGGCTCAAAGGGTTCAACGAGCGGATCATCGCCTTGTACGCCCGGGGGATGACCGTCCGTGACGTTCGAGCTCACCTCGAGGAGATCTACGGGGTTGACGTCTCCCCGGATCTGATCTCGAGGGTCACTGATGCGGTTTGGGAGGAACTCGAGGAGTGGCGTAACCGGCCTCTCGACTCGGTTTATCCAATCCTCTACATCGACGCTTTGATGATCAAGATCCGAGACGGTGTCGTCTCAAACCGTCCGGTTTACCTGGCTGTTGGTGTCGATCTCGAAGGCCGAAAACACGTTCTGGGACTTTGGATCGGCGACAGCAACGGTGAAGGCTCCAAATTCTGGCTTAGCGTGTTGACCGAACTGAAGAACCGGGGGATGGGCGATGTGTTGATCGTCTGCTGCGACGGACTCAAAGGCCTCCCCGAAGCGATCGAAGCGACCTGGCCTCAAGCAGTCGTCCAGACCTGTGTGATCCATCTGTTGCGGGCCTCGTTCCGGTATGCGGGCAACGACCAGCGCAAAAAGGTGGCTGCCCAGCTCAGACCGATCTACACCGCTCCAACAGTGGAAGCAGCCGAACAGGCTTTCGCCGAGTTCGAATCCGGACTGGGACAACGCTATCCGGCGATCGTCCGGCTCTGGAAGGACACCTGGGAGACGTTCATACCATTCCTGGCGTTCCCCGCTGAGATCAGACGGGTGGTCTACACCACCAACATGATCGAGTCGATCAACTATCAGCTACGCAAAGTCACCAAGAACCGAGGCCACTTTCCCAACGAGAAAGCAGCCCTCAAACTGCTCTACCTGGCAATACGTAATATCACAACCAAAAGAGGAGGCGAAGCCGGCACAGGAACACCGGGATGGACGGCCTGTCTAAACCAACTGGCCATCTACTTCCCAGGGCGATTCAACGTCGCCTAAACATGACAACGCCACCCACTTACACAGAATCCCTGACAGGCCCGACGTGCCGCATCCCAGAACGTCTGATGAGCCTCGGTGAACACTCCCGCCTTACGAGCCTGGACCAGAGAGGTGGCACCGGGCAACGCACCGGGTTTACGAACCAGAATTTCCAGGTAGTGGTCCAGGGTGAGGGTTTCGGTGCTCTTATGCAACGACCGCTCATGGCGTGCGACGACTTTGGACCCGTCGAGGATCTCAAGGTGGGAGGCGCCGAGACGGACAGCCACTTTCCGGCCGGCGAGACGGGCCGGCACCGAGTAGTAGGCCTGACGGACACAGATCCTCGATTTGTGATCCACCCGACATTCCAAATCGACGGCCACATCGAAGGACTCATTGATCAGCACCTCGAGGTGGGGCTGTTCCAGGGTGAAATGGTCACCGACGGTGAGATGACGGCCATCGATGAGAGGACGGCCCGAGATGACCCTGGTGTCGTCTGAGATGTCGGCCCCAGCAACGAGACGGTTCAGTTCGTCTAGCGACGCCACTTTCGGCACCGGCACGAAATAGCGGCGTCGGAACCGGCCGATCTCTCCTTCGACCCCGCCCTTCTCATGGGCGCCTGCGACACCGGGCACACAGAAGAAAGAGTCGAACCCGTAGTGGGACCGTAAAGCGATGAACTTGATGTTTTCCAGGCGTTGACGTCCCAACAGGATCTTGATCACTGCCGGTTTCAGATTGTCGTAGCGGATCGTTTTCGGCACACCACCGAAATAGGCGAACGCCAGGTTGTGGCCCTCATAGAACGACTCGCCGCACTGGTTGCCGAACACTGCATGGAATGCCTTCCCCGACGCCGAAAGACGCATCACGAACATCCACAGCCGAGTCCACGTCCCGTCCAACCAAACATGGAACTCACCGAAATCAACCTCGGCCTCCGAGCCGAGCTCATGGGTTTGAGGGACCGCCACCATCGGCGGCGACGCCAGTTCGGCTTTCACCCCGCCCACATACCGGCGGACCGTCGACTCGGCCACCTCAGCGCCATGTTCGGCAACCAGACGCTCCCACACCCGCCGCGCCGTATGCCGCTGCTTTCTCGGCATTCCCAGATCGTCTTTCAACCAACCCCGGATTATCTCCTTCCACGGACCCAACACCGGCGCTACACGTTGAGGTGTCTTCCGCACCGGTGGTACCGCGTCAGTAATCGCCTGACGCACCGTCCGCCGATGCACACCATGATCCTCGGCCAACTCCCGGATCGACACCCCCTGGCGACGGTCACGACGTATCTTTTCGAACAGTTCCACTCTCGACATCTCCTTCTCCTACCTTGATGAGCCTCAAACAAAAGCTCACCGAGAGTAAGAATCAGCGGTAACCAGGTGGGGCCACTTCAAACGATCAAAACGGCCCCAAGTGGGGCCAAATCAGAGTAGATCGGAAGAGCACACGTCTGAACTCCAGTCACACTGATATATCTCGTATGCCGTCTTCTGCTTGAAAAAAAAAAAAATAGTCACACAGTCCTTGACAGA